>JANNYZ010000166.1:0-1581 GCA_031410335.1 Polaromonas sp.
CAGCGCAAACGCCGCGGACTGGCACTGTTAAAACTCGCCAACAAAGTCGCAGGCAGCCCCATTGGCGTTGTCCAAGTCTGGCCGCGTCAGTTCTGCTGCGAGATCGGTTTGACCCTCCAGCGGGTCAGCGGCCAGCTTGCGCAGCCGCCCGCGCATGGTTTTGATGACCCAGCTGAGCGACCTCGGGTTGTCGAGGTCTTGCACCAGCAAGTCCAGCAGTGCAGGCAGGTCGCGCCGCTGCTGATACTGCGCGTGAAAGGTGATGGTGCTGTCAAACAGGGCCACGATGGCCGAAAAACCGCTGCTGTCAAACACGGCTTTGGTTTCAAAACCCGCAGCCAGTGCGCCTGACAGCGTGGCCAGCCTTTCAATGTGCCGGCCGATGCTCAGCAAGCGCCAGCCGTCGTCACGCATCATGCGGTCGGTTTGTGCGCCGGTAATGGCCGCCAGGTAATTGCTGGTGGCTTCGAGCGCGCGCAGCGCTTCAATAGACGAATAGTCGTGATGGGCTTCATGCTCGGGCATGAACAGCTCGCAGCGTCTGAAGAAGTCTTGTTCCATCTGCACAATCACATGCCACTGCTCTTGCGACAGGCGCTCGCGTACGGCGGATGCGGCAGATTTGAGGGCACGCAAATTAAATCCCACGCTGGCCTGCGTGGCCACGTCGGCCAGGCCAGCAATCAGCGACCGTTCAAACACTCGTTTAGCCTGCGTGGCAGCGGGCACATCGTGCAGCACCAGGCCGTGATTGGCCGCCATCTGGCTGATCCAGGCCAGCAGGGGCGGCGACGATTGGTCTTCACCGGCCAGGCTTTGCAAGGTGATTTGCGCCAGTCGCAATGAGTTTTCAGCCCGCTCGGTGTAGCGGCCCAGCCAGAACAGGTTTTCAGCTGCGCGGCTCGTCACGGGTTGCTTGCGCAGCAAGGGTGGCGCCGACTCGGGCGTGACGGGTGATGCGGTGGATTGAACAGACTCTGCTCGACTGGCAAGAGCCCACACATCAGCACTGCTGCCGCCGCGCTGCATGGATGTAATGTTTTCGTTTTTTCCAGCCAGCCGCGCCAGCCCGCCGGGCAGCACACGCCAGCCGCCCTGACCGTCAGGAAGGGCGAACACCCGCAGCATGGCCGAGCGTGGGGCGATTTTTTCGCCTTGCCAGGTCGGTGTTTGGGCCAGCGGCATATAGGCTTGCACGGTGTAGTCTTCGCCGTTGCGCAGCATGCGGCCCGCCCATTCGTCCAGCCCGCGCTGGCTCAGGGTGTGGCCGATGACCGACTCCATGCCCGAGCCTGGATAGGTGGGTTTGATCACGCAGTTTTTGAGTTGCGGCAGCATGTCTTGCATCACCGCTTGTTCACCGCACCACCAGGTGCTAAGCGATGGCAAGCTCAGGGTTTCGCCCAGCAGGTGTTCAGACAGCGCCGGCAAAAAGCCCAGCAGGGCAGGGGATTCCAGAAATGCTGAACCTGGCGCGTTGGCGACCTGCACATTGCCAGCGCGTATGACCTGCAGCAAGCCTGGCACGCCCAGCGTGGAGTCTGAACGCAGTTCGAGCGGGTCTAAAAACTCGTCGTCCAG
>JANNYZ010000167.1:0-1530 GCA_031410335.1 Polaromonas sp.
TGGTTTGCAGCGGCGCGACGAACCCCGCTTGCTGGCCGATGTGATTGCCGAGGACGTGCAGCGCATCCGCGCAGTGCGTGAGGCTGTCGGCCCCGATGTCGAGCTGTACATCGATGCCAATTGCAGCCTGGATTATTTTCATGCCCAGGCACTGGCCCAGCGGATTGAGCCCTACGGCATCACCTTTTTTGAAGAGCCGGTGTCGCAAAACGACATCCCCAATCTGGTCAAGCTGCGCGCCAAAACCTCCATCCCCTTGGCCGCTGGTCAAAACGAAGGCCTGGCCAGCCGCTTCAGGGACATGCTGGTGGCGCAGGCTGTTGATGTTGTGCAGCCCAATGCCTGTATTACCGGCGGCTTCACCCAGTGCAGCCGTGTTGCAGGCATGGCGGCGGCTTTCAACACCCGCTTTGCCAATGGCGGTGCCTGGCCGCACCACAACATGCACCTGCATGCCGGGCTGGCCAATGGCTCGCTGGTTGAATACCACTCGGTAGCGGTGCAGTGCTGCGAGCTCGTGTTTGACGGCTTGCCTGTACCTGAAGCGGGCTGGCTGGCCTTGCCCGAAACACCGGGGCTGGGGTTTGAACCCAGGCGCGAACAAATCGCCGAGCTGGCCAAACGGCCAGGTTCGCGCGGCGCAGGCAAGGCCTGAATGCTCAGATGCTTCCATCAACCACCGCAGGAGAGAACATGAAAAATATATTTCGCCGCATGATTCACCGCATGGTGCCGTGCCTTGTTGGCGGCGGCTTGCTGCTGGCCGCTGGCGCATCATTCGCGCAGGCCTATCCCAACAAGCCGATACGCCTGCTGGTCGGCTATTCAGCAGGCGGCGGTGTGGACGCCATGGCCCGGCTGCTGGCACCGCGCCTGTCAACGCTGCTCGGCCAGCAGGTGGTGGTGGACAACCGCGCCGGGGCAGCGGGACTGATTGCCGGGGACGCCGCCGCGAAGGCCGCGCCGGACGGCTATACCCTGATCCTGGGCGACAGCTCCATGCTGATTGCACAGCACCTGCAACCCAAAATGAGCTTTGACCCGCTCAAGGACTTTGCACCTGTTGCGGCGGTCTTCAGCCTGCCGCTGATGATCGTCACCACCAACAACTTCCCCGCCAAAACGCCGAAAGAGTTTCTGGCTGCCCTCAAAGCATCACCCGGCAAATATTCATTCGCCAGTTCGGGCGTGGGCACCGTGCAGCATCTGGGTTTTGAAATGCTCAAGGGCGCCAGCGGCTCATTTGTGGTGCACATCCCTTATCGCGGAGCGGCGCAAATCGTTCCCGATGTCATCAGTGGCCAGGTGCCGATTGCCGTCATCAGCGCCACAGCGGCATTGGCCCAGGCCAAAGCGGGTAAGTTGCAAGCCATCGCCCTGATGAGCCAGGCCAAACTGGCAGGCGCCGAGAACGTAGCGCCGCTGGCTGACGCCCTGCCGGGCTTTGACGCAGCCCCCTTGCTGTTTGTGCTGGCCCCGTCAGGCACACCAGCGCCCGTGGTCGAAAAACTCAACGACGCGATTCGCCAG
>JANNYZ010000168.1:0-2251 GCA_031410335.1 Polaromonas sp.
TATGACGCATTGCAAAGCCCCGACCCACTTGACGCAGGCTGCCACGCAATGGACATTCAGCCGGTCATGCCGCTCGAGGGCAAGGGGATTGAAGGTTTGCGCGTGGGTGTGCTTGGCGGTTACTTTCACGACCACGCGAGCCCAGCTGCGCGGGAGGCCGTTGCACTGGCCGCCAAAACGCTGGGCGCGCAAGCTGAGGTCATCTGGCCCGATGCCGCATTGGCCCGTGCGGCCGCCTTCATCATCACCGCCAGCGAAGGCGGCAGCCTGCACCTGAGCGACCTGCGCACGCGTGCAGACGAGTTTGAGCCCCTGTCGGTTGACCGCTTTCTGGCGGGTGCACTACAGCCCGCTGACTGGACCATCAAGGCGCACCGGGTGCGCCGCCAGTACCGTGACAAGGTCAACGCCCTGTTTAAACACTGGGATGTTTTGCTGACACCCGCCACGCCCGTCAGTGCACCCGTCATCAGCACCGAGTGGCTGGAGATCAACGGCACGCAGCACCCGGCCAGAGCCGCGATGGGCTTGCTGACTCAGCCGATTTCATTTGCCGGCTGTCCGGTGGTGGCAGCACCGATGTGGCCAACGCAGACAGGCGGCATGCCCATTGGCGTGCAGGTGATTGCTGCACCCTGGCGCGAAGACCTCGCATTTCGTGTGGCCAGGGTGCTGGAGCATGCAGGCGTGGCGCATATCCAAAGCGCATCTCTGGCATGAATCCCGCGTGGTGTTAGCCAACCTCCAAGGAACCTTCATGACGCACGCCCTGAATATCGCACCAGCTGCCCTGCCGCAGCGCCGACAGTTTCTCAAAACAGCCATCAGCCTGCCACTGGCAGCAGCCCTGCCTGCCAGCTTTGCGCAAAGCGCCGCGTATCCGACAAGGGCGGCAAAACTCATTATTCCGTTCCCTGCAGGCGGCGCCACGGACTACGCGGCACGCGCCATCGGCAATGCACTGGCAGAAACCTGGCGCCAGAGCGTGGTGCCTGAAAACCGCGTGGGTGCAGGCTCAACCATTGGCACCGAAATAGGTGCCAAAAGCGCACCTGACGGCTACACCCTGGTCATGGGCATCCCGGCCGGTATCACCATCGCGCCGCATATTTACCCCAAGCTCGGCTATGACCCGCTGGTTGACTTGCTGCCAGTGGCGGGCTTTGCCACCTCGCCGCTGGTGGTGGTGGTGCCGTCTGACTCGCCTTTTAAAACCTTTTCTGAGCTGGTGGCTTATGCCAAAGCCAATCCGGGCAAGCTCAGTTATGCGTCCAACGGTAGCGGCTCCTTGCCGCACCTGACGACCGAGTGGTTTTCGTCACTCGCCAAAATTTCGATGACGCATGTGCCCTACCGGGGCAGCGCACAGGCCCTGCCAGACCTGATTGCCGGGCGCACCCAGGTCATGATTGACATCATCGTGTCAAGCCTGCCATTGATTGAGGGCGGCAAGCTGAAAGCGCTGGCGGTGACGGGCGCGCAACCCACGTCGCGCTTGCCGGGCGTGCCCACGGTGGCAAGCCTGGGTTATCCTGGTTTTGCGTCTGACCAGTGGTACGGCCTGTTTGTACCCAAAGACACGCCAGAAGCAGTGGTACGAAAAATTGAGTCAGATGTTCAAGCCGTGACCCGAGACACCCGGATGCGTGGCCAAATGTGGCAGCGCGGCGCAGAAGTCACCTTTTTGCCCTCAAAGGCCTTTGATGCGGTGGTGCGAACAGACTCCAAACGCTGGGCTGTGATTGCAAAGGCCACGGGCGCGCGGGCTGAATAACGGGGACTGCTAAAGTTTGAATGTGCAAACATCAAGCGTCCCCCTCCCAAAATCTGAACCGCGCGTTCACCCGTCGCGCGCCGCTGATGTGTATGAGCAGCTCAAGCGCGATGTTTCTGATTTCAAGCTGGTGCCGGGCGACCGTTTTACAGAAACTGAAATCAGCGAACGCCTGGGTGTGTCGCGCACGCCTGTACGCCAGGCATTGTTCAGGTTGCAGCAAGAAGGTTTTGTCGAGGTACTGTTCAGAAGTGGCTGGCGCGTGCTGCCCTTTGACTTTGACCAGTTTGAAGAACTCTACGACCTGCGCATGGTGCTTGAGACCACTGCGGTGCGGCGTTTATGCGAGGATGCCCTGCGGGTCAACAGCGCACTGCTTGAAGAGCTTGCCAGCGTCTGGCTGGTCAGCACCGACCAGCGCAGCACCGACACCGTACAAGTTGCGCAGTGGGACGAAGCCTTTCATTGCGCGCTGGT
>JANNYZ010000169.1:0-8698 GCA_031410335.1 Polaromonas sp.
TTTGACCAGCCGCTGCAAGCCCTGGGCTTCTTCGAGCGGGTTCAGGTCTTCGCGCTGGATGTTCTCAATCAGCGCCATCGCGGCGGCAGCTTCATCCGGCACGTCGCGTACCAGCACTGGCACGCTGTCAAGGCCCGCCAGTTTGGCCGCCCTGAAACGCCTTTCACCGGCGATGATTTCGTACTTGCCGTCGTTCGGCCCCTTGCTCAGGCGCCGCACCAGAATCGGCTGCATGATGCCTTGCGCCTTGATGTATTCGGCCAGCTCGTACAGCGCCCCTTCGTCCATGCGGGTGCGCGGCTGGTACTGGCCCGCCACCATGTCGGTCAGCCGCAGCGACGCCGGCAGGCCGGGGCTGGTCAGCGCGGTTTCGTTGTCAGCGCGAGGGGATTCGCTAGCCTTGGGGCCCAGCAATGCTTCAAGCCCACGGCCTAGGCCTTTTGGTTTTTTGGTGACCATGGTTTTCTTTCTGTTTGAGCCATTTTATTCGGCTGTGTCGCCGCCCAGCGAGCGCAGCACGCCACGCCATAGCGCATCGCGCTCCTGGTAGGGCAACACGTCCTGTCTGCCGCTGGCCTGCTCCCACACAGATGTCAGCACCATCACCACGCCGCTGGCAGGTTGCACATACACCGTTTGACCATGAATGCCCTGCATGGCAAAGCTGCGCTGTTTCATCGGCAGCAGCCAGAACTGGTAGCCATAGCCAAAGTAAGACGTCGCGATTCGCGGCTTGAAGGCGTGTGGCTGGCGCGCGGGGTCAGTGGCGTCCAGCAGATACTCGCGTGGCAACACCTGTTGCCGGCCCACTTTTCCATCATTGGCCAGCAACATTCCCAGCCTTCCCCAGTCGCGCAGGCTGGCACTGAAGCCGCCCTGGGTCTGCTCTTGACCGTCGACGCTGATGCGCCAGAAGGCATCGTTTTCAGCGCCCATGGGCTTCCACAGCCATTCGGTGGTCAACTCGGTCAGATTTTTTTGCGTGGCGTTTGACAAGACCCGCCCCAGCACAGCGGTTTCGGCGCTGGCGTAAACAAACTTGCTCCCCGCTGGCGCGTGGCGCTCTGCAACTGAGCGCAGCACGTCAATGGGTTGGCCCGCGCCGGATGCGCCTGCGCTGGCGCGTGACAGGCGGGCGACGTCGTCTTTGCCGTCATAGCGTTCACTAAACACCAGCCCCGAGCTCATACGCAGCAGCTGCCGCACCGTGATGGCGCCGTAGGGGCTGCCCGCCAGCGACTTGTCGTAAGTTTCTGCGGTGTCGTCGATGGATTGGATATGCCCCTGCTGCAGCGCCATGCCAACCAGCAAAGACGTCACGCTTTTAGCCATCGAGAATGATAAAAACCGGGCATCAGGCGTGCGGCCATAGCGGTAATGCTCAGCCACAATTTCGCCATTTTTCAGCACCAGCAGGCCAGTGGCGCGCTGCCGGTCAAGGTACTGGGCCAGCGTGTAGCTGCTGCCTTTGTAGACGTATGACACGGTGGGGCTGTTGCCGGCCGATGGCAAAGCCGTGGCGGTGGTCGGGGGCGTGACTTGCCTCGTGCGAATACCCGGCACGCGTGCCAGCTGTGACCAGCTGCCAACCCGGTTCGGGTTCTGGTACCAAGTGCTGGCTGTGCCCAGTGGGTAGTTTTGCGATTTGCCCAGTTGCTCTTCGTCTGGCTCGGCACGGGCAGCCGTGGCCAGACACAGCAGGCCGAGCAACCACCACTGCTGATTCATGGCTTGCCTTGCAGCATCAGGCGGGTCAGCACGGTATGCGCCGCGGGCCAGTCGTTCAGGCCGCTGTCGCTGTTGACATGGCCCAGTTCACCCACGTTGTCAAACGCAGCGCCCCAGGCGGTGGCCATGCTGCGCGCCGTTGGCAGGCTGCAGAAGGGGTCGTTGGCCGAGGCCATGACGACGGCCTGGAAGGGCAGTTTTTGCAGGCTTGGTGCCCAGCCGGGCAGCATCTGGCAGATGTCCTCGCGTGCGGTGTCGGGCGGGGCCACCAGCAAGGCGGCTTTGACGAGATGCGTATTTTTCGAATGCGCCGCCCAGGCAGCCACCGTCATGCAGCCCAGGCTGTGGGCCACCAGCACCGCTGGCTCGGTGCAGCCTAGCAGCACGTCTTCAAGCCGCGCTATCCAGTCGCCGCGCAGTGGACGCTGCCAGTCGTGCTGCTCCACCCGTTGGTAGGCGTGCGTACGCTCCCATTGGCTTTGCCAGTGGTCAGGCCCGCTGTTTTGCCAGCCGGGCAGAAGAAGGACGTTTTTGGGGTTCATCTCGGGCCTTGAATATGCTCTGTTTTTAATAGCTGCTCGCGCATGTATCTATTGGCTCGCAAGCGCTTTAAGTACCTGAAACGCCTTGTTTTTGGTCAAAACGTGTAACCCACCCGTGTTTCGTTGCCTTCAATCGCGTCCAGCAGCACCATCAGAGGCCCCAAAGGGCGGTACCTGGCAGCGGTGGCGCGCACGTACTTGATGAAGCGCGGTGTGTCGGCCAGGTATCTGGGTTTGCCGTCGCGCAGCGTAAGGCGGGCAAAGATGCCAAGGATTTTCAGGTGGCGCTGCAGGCCCATCCATTCCACCGCCCGGTAAAACTCGCCAAAGTCATCGCCCACCGGCAGCCCGGCCTTGCGCGCCTGCTGCCAGTAGCGGATGGTGATGTCGAGGACGAAGTCTTCTTCCCAGGTCAAAAACGCATCGCGCATCAGGCTGGCGATGTCGTAGGTGATGGGGCCATACACCGCATCCTGGAAATCTAAAACCCCCAACTGGCCGTCATGGACCATCAAGTTCCTCGCCATGTAGTCCCGGTGGACGAACACCTGCGCGCCACCTAGCGATTGCAGGTTGCTTTCCTTGATGAGTTTGAAGGCATTGCCAAGTACCGCTTGCTGGGCGGTATTGAGCATGAAGCCGCGATGTTTGGCCACATACCAGTCGGGGAACAGGGCCAGCTCCCGCGACAGCAGCGCGTCGTCATACGGCGGCAGCACGCCGGGCTTTGACGACAGTTGCCAGCGCACCAGCGTGTCGACAGCCTGCAAGTACAGCGCGTGGTGGGTATCAGAAGCTTGTGCAATGGCGTCCACAGCAGGCGGCGGCGCGATGACCTCCATCATGGTTTTTGCGCCCAAATCGCTGAGCAGCATGAAGCCTGCGGTTTCGTTCCAGGCCAGCACGCGCGGTGCGGGCAAGCCTGCGTCAGCCATCAGGCGGGCGATTTTCACAAAAGGCTGGCAGTCTTCCTTGTCAGGGGGGGCGTCCATGATGATGCAGCTGCCGCCGGCGGAGGTGTCGATTCTGAAATAGCGCCGAAAGCTGGCGTCTGCTGACGCCGGGCGCAGGCTGGCTGGCTCCAGCGCGTGCTGCGTGGCAACGCTCTCCAGCCAGTTGGCAAAGTCCTGGGCGCGGGCTGGGTCAGCCCAGGTAACAGGAGTGGCGGGCAGTTGCGGAGAGTGGTTCATGGCATGACCCGGTTAGCGGGGCTGTTGGCGTGTTGTGACGGGGTGGGACGGCTGGTGGGCCGTCGGCGGGGTCATGGATAATCAATGTTGATTTTACAAACGGGTTGACCTCTTGCCAATGATGCAGCGCGCATCTTCTCCTTTCCATCTTTCACCGGTGTCTTGTGCTGTGTTCTGGCTGATGTCAGCGACCGCGCTGACTCTGGTGGGCGGCAGGCCTGCGTTTGCGCAGGCACAAACCGACGTCGCGATACCGGTGGAGCCTGTGCTGGAAGCGCTTCCGCCCGAGCCGCCACTGACCTTGAAACTGACTCCCATGCTGGCTGAAAAAACGCCCGGTGGTGAGACCAACAAGCCGCCGACCTTTGTGTTTGGCAACAGCATCAACGGTCGACCGAACCTGGAAACAGTGGTGGACGGCAATGCGGAGGTGCGCCGCGGCAGCAAGGCGCTTTTGGCCGACCGGATTGAGTTTTACCAGCCGGACGACACGCTCAATGCGCGTGGCAACGTCCGCATCAACAACGATGGCAACTTGTATCGTGGGCCGGAGCTGAACATCAAGCTCGAAACGTTTGAAGGCTATTTTTTACAGCCCAGTTACCGTTTTCTGACGAACGGCGGCAATGGAACTGCATCCCGAATAGACTTTATCAATGATAAAAATCTGGTCGCCCGTGACGCCACCTTCACCACCTGCGAGCGTGGCAACGAGACTAGCTGGGAGCCCGCCTGGATACTGACGGGCACCAGTTTCCGCTTTGACAAGGAGGCTGAGACGGGTGAGGCTACCGGCGCCGTGCTGCGCTTCAAGAATGTGCCCATACTGGCCTTTCCCACCATCAGCTTCCCCCTCAGCGACAAGCGCAAATCCGGGCTGTTGCCGCCCACGTTCAACCTGGATTCCGTCAGCGGAGCGGTGGTGGAGCAGCCCTACTATGTCAACATAGCGCCCAATCGCGACGCAACGCTGACACCGACGCTGATGAGTAAAAGGGGTCTGGGCCTTGGCGGAGAGTTTCGCTACCTTGAAAGAGACTACTCCGGCAGGCTGCGCGCAAACTACATGCCGAACGACAAGTTGCGCGGTATTGATCGGTGGGCTTACTCCCTGCAACAAACAGGAACTATCAAAACGGGAATTGCGGAGGTTGGCAATCTCGGCCTGAACCTGAACCTGAACCGGGTGAGCGACAACAATTACTGGCGCGATTTTCCGCGCAGCAACACGACGCTGACCCAACGCCTGCTGTCGAGCGACGCCTCCACCAGCTGGTCGCGGGGCTATTTTTCAAGCAGTGTGCGTGCGCTCAAGTGGCAAACGCTGCAGGACCCGCTGTCGCCCATCGTGCCGCCGTACGACAGATTGCCGCAAGTCACGGCGGCCTACACGCGTGTGAATGCGCCTATTGCCGGCCAAAAGGGTTTTGATTGGTCGGTCTCTGGCGATTTCACCCGGTTTTCATCAGACCGCAGCCTGACCTTGCAGCCCAACAGTGACCGCGCGGTCGCGCTGGCGCAAATCAGCCGCCCCTGGATATCACCGGGCTGGTACATCACGCCCAAAATACAGCTTCACGCGACCAGCTACAAATTTGATGCGCCGCTGACGAACGGCGCCACCACTGCATCGCGTGCCGTGCCCACTTTTAGTCTGGACAGCGGCCTGCAGTTTGAGCGCAAGGCCAGCTACTTTGGCCGCGACTTTACCCAGACGCTGGAGCCGCGTGCGTTTTACGTGCGTACCCCGTTTCGTGAACAGAGCGCGCTGCCCAACTACGATACGGGCGCGAACGACTTCAACTTTGCCACCATCTTCAATGAGAACGCCTTTGTCGGCAATGACCGCATATCAGATGCAAACCTCCTCACATTGGGCGTGACGTCGCGCCTGTTGCGCCCTGACTCTGGAGCGGAAGCCGTTCGTTTTGGCGTGGCGCAGCGGCTGCGTTTTTCAGATCAAAAAGTGACTTTGCCCGGCGGCTTGCCAGTGACAGACCGGATCAGTGACGTGCTGTTTGGCACGTCCATCAACTGGGTACCACAATGGTCATTTGACGGGACAGTGCAATACAACCCCAAGCTTGGTGTGTCTGAACGCTCAACGTTTGGTGCCCGCTACAACCCTGGCAACTACCGCGTGGTCAGCGCCTCTCTCAGGCGTCAGCGCGGCATCAGCAACTCCGCCGACATTGGCTGGCAGTGGCCCATCAACGACCTGTGGGGCGACAAGGGCCAGGAGCTGGGCGCCGGGCGCGGCCAGGGCGGTGGTCGGTACTATGGTGTGGGCCGCCTGAACTACAGCTTCCAGGACAAAAAACTGGTTGATGGCGTCATTGGCATTGAGTACGATGGCTGCTGCTGGATTGGTCGTGTGGTGCTGCAGCGGTCGCAAAGCAGCACAGCCGCATCCAACACCCGTATCTTGTTCCAGCTGGAGTTGGTCGGCTTCTCCAGACTGGGAGTAGACCCATTGCAAGTGTTAAGAACGAACATTCCGCGCTACCAACTTTTGCGCGATCAAGTAACCCCGCCCAGCCGCTTTACCAACTATGACCAATAACGCCACCTACAAACTGACTCTCATTTGCCTGCTGGTCACGCTGATCACTTCGGCGCCACTGCAGGCGCAAACCCTCCGGCCGTCAGGCCAGTTGCGGTTTTCATCGCCTTCTGTCCCTGCGCCGGGGCAGCGCGACAGCGCCGGACAGCTGCAAGCAGACTTTATTGTGGCGGTGGTCAACTCCGAGCCGATCACCAACAACGACGTGCGCAGCAAGCTGCTGCGCGCAGAACAGCAACTGGCCCAGCAAGGCGCGGTGATGCCGCCCAGGGCCGAGCTGGCGCGTCAGGTACTGGAGCGTGTGATTGGCGACAAGGCCCAGCTACAGGCCGCCAAAAGCTCGGGTGTACGCATTGACGAAAACGCCGTGGCCGGTGCTGTCGAGACAGTGGCCCAGCAGAACCAGATTTCAGTAGAGGAACTGCGCCGACGACTGACAACTGACGGTATTGCGTTTCAGGTCTTTCGCGAACAGCTGCGTGACGAACTGCTGGTGAACCGGTTCAGGCAGCGTGAAGTTGACGCACGGGTGATCGTCACCGACGCAGACATTGACCAGTTCCTGCGTGAGCAGGAAGGCAACAACGATCTGGCGTCGATGGACCTGAACCTGGCGCAGATTCTGATTGCTGTGCCTGAAAATGCCACGCCCGAGCAAGTCAGTGCCTTGCAGGCCAAAGCGCAGCAGGCGGCGGACAAGGCGCGCAGTGGGACAGACTTTGTCGCGCTGGTCAACGAATATTCCGAGCCCTCGCTGCGCACGGCAGGCGGCCAGATGGGCCTGCGCAATGCAGAGCGCTATCCGACGCTGTTTCTGGAGGCCACCAAAAACCTCCGCAGTGGCGGTATCGCCGGGCCCATTCGCAGCGGCGCGGGCTTTCATGTGCTCAAGGTGGTTGAAAAAAAGCAGGCCGGCATGCCCGGCATCAACATCACCCAGATCCGGGCCCGCCACATTTTGTTGCGCGCCTCGCCGCAGCTCAATCAAGAGGCTGCCGCACAAAAGCTGGCTGACATCAAGCGGCGGGCAGTCGCAGGTCAGGACTTTGCCGTGCTGGCCAAAGACAACAGCGACGATGGTTCGGCCAAGGACGGTGGCGACCTGGGCTGGACTAACCCCGGTGTGTTTGTGCCGGAGTTCGAGCAGGTCATGAACGGCCTGGCACCCGGCCAGATATCGGACCCCTTCGCGTCGCGTTTTGGCATGCACATCATCCAGGTGCTGGAGCGCCGTGAAAGCCAGTTGACGAGCCGCGAACAGCGCGAACTGGCCCGAGCCGCGCTGCGCGAGAAAAAGCAGGAAGATGCGTACGCGCTGTGGGCGCAGGAAATTCGGGGCCGGGCTTACGTCGAGTATCGCGAGCCACCGCAATAATGTGGCCCCCACGCTTGTCACTTCGTGTACTGCGCTGCCCCCCGAGGGGGCTAATTTTTCTAGGGGCGGCCCGTCGAAAAATTGATGCGCCTATCGTTTACTTGGTATGAAACACATCGCCCGCAAACGCTTCGGTCAGCATTTCCTGACCGACCGGGGCATCATTGAAGACATCGTTCAAGCCATAGCGCCGCAACCGGGTCAGGCGATGGTTGAAATTGGCCCTGGCCTGGGTGCGATGACACAGCCGCTGGTCGAGCGGCTGGGGCAGTTGACAGTCATTGAACTGGACCGTGACCTGGCGGTACTGCTGCGAAAAAAACCCGAACTCACGGTGATTGAGTCGGATGTGCTGCGGGTTGATTTCCGCGCTCTGGCGGATGCTGCCAAAACACAATGTTTCGACGGGCCGCTCCTAGAAAAATTAGCCCCCTCGGGGGGCAGCGCAGCACACGCAGTGGCAAGCGTGGGGGTCAATAAGCTCAGGATTGTCGGTAACCTGCCCTACAACATCTCCACGCCCATTTTGTTTCACTTGCTCGATGTGGCCGATGTGGTTCAAGACCAGCACTTCATGCTGCAAAAAGAAGTCATTGACCGCATGGTGGCCCAACCGTCCACCAGCGACTACAGCCGCCTGAGCGTGATGCTGCAATGGCGCTACGCGATGGAAAACGTGCTGTTTGTGCCGCCGGAAAGCTTTGACCCGCCCCCCAGAGTTGACAGCGCCATCGTGCGCATGCTGCCGCACGCGGCGCCTGCTGTGCTGGACGTGAAACTCTTCAGCGAACTGGTGCGGGTGGCCTTCAGCCAGCGGCGCAAGCTGCTGCGGCATTCGCTGGGCAAGTGGCTCGAGGCGCGCAACTTCAGCGGCGTGTTCAACTTGCAGCGGCGAGCTGAAGAAGTGCCGGTGGCGGAATACATTGCACTTGCGCAGATTGCGTAACTGCTATTGATTCAGGAGCTGCTCGCGCATGTATTCATTGGGCTAGAGCCCGATTTGAGCAGTAAAAAAGCCCTCAAACACAAGGTACGAGGGCTTTTTTGCGGGTTTGATGGGTCTACGCTGCTGCGAGCCAGTAACCTGAGTTGAAGGGGCTGCTCATGCGCAGCGCCAGCGGTGATACGTCCAGCAGTTTGTCGGTAGGCATGGCTTCTTCGCCTTCTGCAACTACCACTTGAGCCTCATTCGCCCGATCCCCTTGGCTATTGTCTGGGGAGCGGGCTACAGAAAAGAATAGAAGCACCTGAACGGAATCTTTCGATCCGCCCAGTAGTCAGCGGCATCCCTGAAGATGTC
>JANNYZ010000170.1:0-14830 GCA_031410335.1 Polaromonas sp.
GCCAGATGGCCCCTGGCTACGTGCAGGCCGCCGCCCAGCTGGAGCCTGGCGTGCGCGTAGCCAAGGTTGACACCGAAGCCCAGCAGGCGCTTGGGTCGCGCTACCAGATCCGCAGCATTCCAACGCTGGCGCTGTTCGTCAATGGCCGCGAAGTGGCCCGCCAAGCCGGTGCCATGAGCGCCAGCGACATCGTGCGCTGGACACGGCAGAACATACCGGGCTGACAACGTTGCCCTGACAATATGACCCTGACCATGTCACTCTGGCAACCCAGCCTTGCAACCCCAACCACCCCTCCCCCACCTGATCTGCTTCAACAAGCCCTATGGTGTGCTGAGCCAGTTCACGGCTGAGGGGCGCTGGCGGGGGCTGAAGGACTTCATTGACGTACCCCATGTGTATGTGGCGGGCCGCCTGGATGCCGACAGCGAAGGCCTGCTGCTGCTGACCAGCGACGGCCAGTTGCAGGCGCGCATTGCTGACCCTCGCTTCAAGATGGAAAAGACCTATTGGGTGCAGGTGGACGGCGTGCCTGATGACGCTGCGCTGGCGGCCCTGCGCGCGGGCGTGCAGCTCAATGACGGAATGACGCTGCCAGCCCATGCCGAGCGTATGGACGAGCCACCTGCGCTGTGGCCACGCGACCCGCCCATTCGTGTGCGGCAGGCGCAACCGACGTCGTGGCTGGCGCTGGTGATTCGAGAAGGGCGCAACCGGCAGGTGCGGCGCATGACAGCTGCGGTGGGGTTTCCGACGCTGCGGCTGATTCGGGCGGCGGTGGGGCCGTTCTCCATCGACGGTTTGGCACCGGGCACCTGGGTTGATGCCAGCAACAAGGCAGATGACAAGGTGGGTGACAAGACAGGTAGCATTGGCTGATGCAGATTCAACCCGACTACAGCGCCGCCGCTGACCGCAACAAGCAGGCCATTCTGGATGTGCTGATGGCCGTATTGCCAGCGCACGGCAACGCGCTTGAGATTGCGTCAGGCACTGGCCAGCATGTAGCCTGGTTTGCCTCTGGCATGTCGGGGTGGGCCTGGCAGCCCAGCGACGCACAGCCAGACGGTTTTGATTCAATCAATGCCTGGGCCGCTGAGCAAGACGTGCGCAATGTGCATGCGCCAGTGGTTGTTGACGTGATGGCCCCCCACTGGTTGCCTAGCCCGCAGCTTTTTGACCTGATTTACTGCGCCAACATGCTGCACATCGCGCCATGGGCTACCTGCGCGGCGCTGATGCACGGCAGCGCGCAGCACCTTGCGCCTGGCGGCCAGCTCATCACCTATGGCCCCTACCTTGAAGATGACGTGCCGACGTCACCGGGCAACCTGGCGTTTGACGAAAGCCTGCGCGAGCGCAACCCAGCCTGGGGCATTCGCCGCATTGAAGATGTCAAAGCGCAAGCGGCCAAAGCGGGGCTACACCTGGCAGCCAGGCACGCCATGCCCGCCAATAATTTGCTGCTGGTGTGGACGCACGGGCAGCCCACTGCATAACCCCGGGTTGAAAATGACGTCAACCCAACAAACCATACCCAGCATGCCAGACCGTTACAGCTACCTCAAATCATTGCCATCAATCTTGGCCGTGTCGCTTGCGCTTGCCGCTGGCCACAGCCACGCCCAGCTGATCGACGAAGTGCCCTTCATCACGTCCCCCGACAACGTCACGCTGGAGATGCTGACGACTGCGGGCGTCAAGCGGGGTGACTATGTGATTGACCTGGGCTCGGGCGACGGGCGCATCGTGATTCTGGCGGCCAAGCGCTTTGAGGCCACCGGGCTGGGGGTAGAGATTGACCCCCGGCTGGTTGAAAAAAGCAAGACCAATGCGCGAGATGCAGGCGTGGCGGACAAAGTTGAATTTCGCGAACAGGATTTGTTCAAGACGGACCTGACCCCGGCCACGGTGGTCACGATGTATCTGCTGCCCGAGTTCAATTTGCAATTGCGCCCTTCCCTGTTGGCCCTCAAGCCGGGCACGCGCATCGTGTCGCATGACTGGGACATGGGCGACTGGAAGCCTGACCGCACAACCGTCGTGCCTGTGCCCAACAAGGCGGTGGGGTTTGAAAAATCCAGCAAGATTCATTTATGGACCGTGCCTGCGGTGGTGGACGGCCTGTGGTGCGCGGCTGGGCTGCTGCGTGGTGCCAGCATTGCCTTGAGACAAAAATACCAAGCCTTTGAAGGCACGCTGGGCTGGCGTGACCGCACGCGTGAGCTGGTGGGCACCATCAACGGCACAGAGCTGCGCGTCCCCGCAGGCAGCAGCGGCGAACTGGTGCTGCAAGTCGCCGCCAACACGCTGCGCATCGTTGCGGCACAAGGCAACCTGGCGCTGGCGCAAGGCCAAACCTTCACGCGTGCCACTGGCACTTCGTGTAGTTAATCGTGTCGTTAATTCAGGGACTCAGGGGTTCAGCCATTGCATGGTGCATTGGCTTGGCTTGGTACACGCCCAGGTAAACAAAGCCCGCCGCTGACCGCGGGTGTGCAGGTGCAACCATTCCATGCGCTGCACGGCAACTTGCAGCACCGCAAAATTGGGCTCGGCAACTGTCAGCTCATGCAGCTCTGGCTCCCGCCCTTCAAGCTGCGCTGGCAGGCCACTGGTAGGCACGGGGCTGACCGCACCGGGCGGCGCGCCCAGAAAGCAGCGCAGCGAGCTGGGGCGCGCTGCGGCAAAGCGCTGGTGGCTGATAGTGTTGTTGGCCTCAACGCTGGCCACGCCGTTCAGCCGGAGCTGTACCTTGCGCGCCGCATCATAAAAAGTCACGGCCACGCGGTTGTCGGTGGCCAGCTCAGGCAGCTTGGCACTGCGGATGTCGGTGTGAAATGTCAGGCTGCGCAACGCCACATCGGCAGCGCGCAGTACCAGCACGCGCGCCTGCGGGCCGTCAGCACCTTGGGTGGCCAGCACGGGCGTATGAAAGGCCGAGCGCCTGTCTTGCACGCCGCGCCCCAGCATTTGCCAGGCAAACTTGAGCGTTGCCACCAGGTCGTTGTGGTGGTCAGGAAACGGCTCGTCTGAGCGGCTGGTAGGGGTCGGTGATTCAGGCGGTGATGACATGGGCTGGGCAAAAGGTTCGATGAAGGGGCAAAAAGGCAAAAAGACCGGCAAAGTCTAGCGCCCGCTGCGTGAAGCTGCGCATGCAACAGGTGGACAATCCCAGGCAGTAGGGCTTTAACCTTGGCCCATGTCACTGCAAGACCGACCGAGACATTTCAATGGCCTCCCCCAAAACACCATGCAAGCCCAAAACATCCTTCACTTCTGGTTTGACGAGCTGACCGACAAGCAGCACTTCGTTAAAGACGCCGCGCTTGACGAGATGATTCGCACGCGCTTTGGCACAACGCTTGAAGCTGCGGCGCGCTGCGAGCTTTTTACCTGGCGTACCACGCCTGGTGGCCGGTTGGCTGAAATCATTGTGCTGGACCAGTTTTCACGCAACGTTTACCGCGACACGCCACGCGCCTTTGCGCAAGATGCGCTGGCGCTGGCCCTGGCACAAGAGTTGGTAGCCAGCGGTCAAGATCAGCTGTTAAACACGGCTGAACGCCGCTTTGCCTACATGCCTTACATGCACAGCGAATCACCGTTGATTCACGCACAGGCCGTGCAGCTCTTTGCGCAGCCGGGGCTTGAAGACGGTTTGAACTTTGAGTTGCGCCACAAAGCCATCATTGACCGGTTTGGCCGCTTTCCGCACCGCAACGCCGTGCTGGGCCGCGCTTCAACGACTGAGGAAACCGCTTTTTTAAGCGAGCCAGGCTCGTCGTTCTAGCCTGGCCACGGCGTTTGCTGCATCCATTCTTTTTCACATCGACGCAGATTGCCGCTGTTGGCTGACACGCTGGCCGTTGGCAAGCTGCCCTAATGGAGCTTTCAGGAGAATTGCATGAACCCATCGAGCATGAACCCATCGACAACGCCAACCGCAGCAGAGCCCATTGCACAAGCCGGCATGATTGCAGGGTGCGTCACCTACAGGCCCGGTGACGGCGCACCGATTGAAATACCCCGAGGCCCGGTAGAGGTCACGCTGGCACCCGACAGCGCCACCTTGAGCTGGGACGCTGGCGACGGCGTTGCCGGGCTGACGGCCATACCGAAGATCCAGTTTGATGACTACCTGAGCAAAGGGCTGATCACGCTGGGCGCTGCAAAAAGTCAGGGCAATTAATCGCTGGTCCTGGCAGTTTTTTGCCGATGTGTTCAGATCTGTTGTCAAACCATCAAGATTCAAACCATGACCCAGAACGCCACGCGACAGCACGCACAGCCCTTTGTACAACGCCTCCTTTTGCTGGTCGCCTCCCTGACCATCGTTACCCTGATGACCGCCATGCCCAACACCGCCCACGCCATCGACGAGCCCGCCTACACCGTGGTGCAAACCACAGACGTATTTGAAGTGCGGCAGTACGCGCCATATCTGGTGGCTGAGGTGCTGGTACCTGGCCCGGCCAGCGAGGCGGGTAGCCAGGGCTTTAACCTGTTGGGCGGATACATCTTTGGCAAAAACAAGGGTGAGCGAAAGCTTGAAATGACGGCCCCAGTGACCCAGCAGCCTGCACCGCCTGTGAAACTGGAAATGACCGCACCCGTGACCCAAACCGCCACGCCGGGCGGTTTTTTGGTGCAGTTTGTCATGCCCAAGGGCTACACGCTGGCCACCCTGCCCGAGCCGCTGGACGCGCGCGTCAAGCTGCGTGAAGTGCCCGGCAGCCGCGTGGCGGTGATTCGCTTTTCAGGCAGCTGGTCGCAAAGCACCTATGAAGAGCAACTGCAAAAACTGCGCAGCGCCCTGGCTGCAGCCGGTATGACCACGGTGGGCGAGCCGGTATCGTCGCGCTACAACAGCCCGTTTTCATTGCCGTTTTTGCGGCGCAATGAGATTTGGTTGAATTTGGTTTGAACCTGATTTGGGTGCCTTACGGCAGTTCAAGGCAGAATTGACTGAACTTGACGCTATAGATTCGGTAGCTGCTCGCGCACGTTTTTCTTGGTCTGTAGGCGTTTTTTTCCGAAAATGGCGATTCAGTAACCGTGCAAAGCGTAGTCTAGGGCTGACCAGATGGCGTCGGCGTTGCTGCGCAGATTGGCAACTGGGCGGCGCAGGTCGCCAGATTCAAACGATACAGTGGCCAAGGTCTCAAGCACCACCGTCTCACCCGCAATCTCAAACTGTGGGTTTAACAATGCAACAGCATCACTGCCTGGTAACAGTCGCGCCAGTGGAATAGCGATGACGGCGATAGGACGTTTTAGAAATCCGCTTTGAATTTGTACGACATAAGGGTGCGAGTCCCGCATCTCTTCGACTGGATGAGGGTAAACATCAAACTGCGCCATACGTTTAGCCGAAAGAGGACTGGGCTAAACCTTTAGATTTTCGCCATTCGTACATGCGCTTACCCATAGAGCCAATTTTTGCCATTCGCTCGTTCATCGCCTCAATCGCGTCTTTGTTCTCCTCCTCCCACTTGTCGCGCGCCGCATTAAACTCCTCGGGCGTGCGCTCGTATGCGGCCTTGCGGGCAGCCAGGCGCTCGGGGGTTAGCCAGCCGTCACCTACCCGGTAGGTGGCTGCGTCTTCTTGCACCCTATGCTGGGATGCTGGTGCGGCTGCCGGGTATTGAGTGGCTGTCCGTTCGCCCACGGTGGGCACGACTTTCATGGGCACCAGTTCTACCCGCCCGTCGGGGTAAAACACCATGTCAAACAACTGACCTGCGTACTTTTTGCCCAGCGATATCTGGCCGCTGGCACCGACTTCCTTGAGCATGCGCTACTCCTTGAACACGATGGAAAGTTAATTCATGCCATCATGCGGCATGAATTAAGGGGTGTCAAGGGTTGGCGGCCAGAGTCAACCGCAGATCAGCGCTTGAGCAGCACCTTCAGCACGTTTTGCACGCGGCGGGCGTTGGCGGCGTCAAAGTCTGCGGCCAGTACCTTGGCGGTGTCTTCGCCCCAAGTCTCGGCTGGCGTGGCGGCATTGCGTTTGGTCAGCAGCGTCAGTTGCAGCATGCGGCGGGCGCTGATGTGCTCGGCGGGCGTGGGCACTTCAGCGGCTATCTCGAGGCGCAGCAATGACTCGGCCGCGTCTTTGCCTGACGGTGTGGTGATGGCTTTGGCCCAGTTGCCCAACACGGCGGGGGTGACGACTTTGCCCAGGTCTTGCACGGTGGGGAGCAGGGCTGCGTCGCGCTTTTCCCAAGCGGTGATGACGTTGGTCAGCACTTCGCCGTGAGCCTGCACGTGCAGCTTTTTGAGGGCCTGGTTGGCGGCTTCAAACGCCTCGCGCTGGGCGCGGAAGGCGGCGTCGCCCAGGCGGGGGCCGCGCTCTTCAAAGGCGGGGCGCTGCTCGCGGTCTGCAAAGCGGGGGCGGTCTTCACGTTCTGGGCGGTAGGGCTCAAACTTGTTGTCGGTGCTTTGGCGTGGGCCGCCGGGTTTGCCACCGGGCTTGCCGCCTGGTTTGCCTGAGTCCTTGCGGTCGCCAAACTTGCCGCCACGGCCAGCGGGTGCTGGCTCGGCACGGCGGGCACCGGGGCGGTCGTCGCCGCGCATGGCGACGATGGGTTTGGCGGGCTTGGGCGGTGCTGCGGGCGCCGGTGCGGCCTCGGCAGCGGGTGCAGCTTCGACGCTTTCAGCCGCTGGTGCGGCCGCTTCGTCTGCTACTGTTTCAGGAGCTGCTGGCGCATGTATTTGCTGGTCTGCAGCCTCATTTGAGGGGGTATTTTCGGCATTTTCAGCGACTTTTTCTGCTTCAGGTGCTAACGCGGGTGCTGCAGCAGATGGCACAGGCACCTTGCCGCTGACAATCGCCTCCAGCGCCTTGGCCGCCGCATGAATCTGCTGCGCGTCGCCGGTGGCGGTGGCGGCTTCAACCGCCTTAGCGGCATTAAGCACCATGCGGTCGTATTCACCCAAGGCGGACGCGGCTTTTTCGCGCTCGGCCGTTTTGCGCTGGAAGGCGTCGTCGATGGGTTTCCTGAAAGCGTCCCACATTTTTTGCTCTTGCTTGCGCTCAATCGGCACGCCTTGCGCCTCGTGCTGCCAGCGCTGTTGCAGATGCTTGACGGCATCGATGCGCAGCATCGGTTCAGCACCCAGCATCTGGGCTTCTTCAATCATGGCCTTGCGGCGCGCAATGCTCTCGGCGCGTGCGGTCTTCAGCGGGGTGTCGGCGGCGTCCATCGCGGCCTTCCAGATCGGCTGGATTTCTGCAAACACTTTCTCGCTCAAATGCCCGGCGTTTTGCCATTTCTCCACAAAGGCATTCAGGCTGCGGATGTGCATCTTCCAGTCGGTATTCGATTTGTTGGCATCCGCCCAGGCCAGCACTTCATCTATCAGCACCTGGCGCTGCGCTTTCACGGCCTCGGTTTGTTCTTTAACGGTTTCCAGCCAGGTCTCAACAACTTTGTAGGCTTCGTTGCAGGCATCGTCAAAGCGCTTCCACAGTGCGTGGTTGGGCGTGCCGCCCTGGTCTGATGTTTTCCACAAATCACGCATGTGGCGCAGGGCGTCTTGCTGCTTGCGGCCACCGAGTGGCTTGACCAGCAAGGCCTCGGCCTTGCCGACCAGCTCTTCCCGAATCTGGTCTGCACGCCAGCGCTGCCAGCCTTCCAGCTCGCCAGCAGCCGTTAACGCGGCGTGAGCGGCGGCCTCCAGCTTGGCGTCGATGTTGCGGATGTTTTGCTTGAGCGCGTCGCGCAGCTCAGCGGCCACTTTGGGGGTGGCTTTGCCGTGGCCTTCGCCAACTTCGTGCTCCAGCTTGGCAATCGCGGCCTGCACGATGGCGGCGGCTTTTTCGCGCATGTCTTTGAGCGTGGCGGGGTCGATTTTGGCCTTCGCAGGGCGTCCCTCTGCACGGGCGTCTTGCGGTGCGGCGGGCACGCCGCGCGCGGCGCGCAACTCGTCAGCCCACACGGGCACAGCGGGCAGTGGTGCGGCGTTGTCTTCAGACGCTTTCACCGTGACGGCAATCGCGGCACCAAACGCCTCCCACACCGCCAGCAGCTGGCCACGTGATGCGTCGAGCAGCGGCGGGAACTTGGCGTCCACGCTGGCCCAGTTGGTGTCGCTGGCAATCTCGTCGGCCTGGGCTTGCCAATGCGCCACGTCGGCTTGCAGGGCATCGAGTGCAGCCTGTGCATCGCGCCACGGCTTGATGGACAGCACCTCAATGCGCTGGGCGATCAGCACGGCGGCTTCGCGCTGCACCTGGGTGCGGTGCTGCAGGTCTTCAATGGTTTTGACGCGCTCGGCCAGCTTGACCTTGACCGATGCCAGAGGTTCTTTGGACAGCGGCGCACCGGCCTTGGCGGCATCACGCTGCCAGGCCAGAGCGTCAGCCAGGTTGAGCTTGCCAACAGCCAGCAGCGCATTGGCCTTGTCGGCCCATTCAGCGGCAATCGCCTCCTGGCCCTTGCTGCGCTTGAGCTCGTCGAGTTTTTCTTTCAAGGGCTTGGCAGCGCCCTTGTCGCGATTGGCCAGGTCTTTGTACACGTCGGCCATCTGCTCGGCGCTTGGCTCAGTGGCCAGCCAGGTACGAATGCGCGATGTGCGCTCGCCAGACGTCGGCGCAGAAAAGGCACCGCCCGTCAGTCCGTCAAGCGGATGCGCATCGGACTTGGGCGTTGTCTTGGCGACAGGGACGGGGGCTGGGGCGGGTTTGGATGATTTGAACATGTGGGGCGCGAGCCGTTCGTCTAAAACGGCACGGCGTGTAGGTGGTGCAAAAAGATGCGATTTGAAAATGCGTTAAAAAACGCGAAGCGCGTATTTTCGCCGATTTAGCAGCGGTTTATCCGCCGGGGCTGAATCAACTCACGGCATGGCGATATTCAGGTCTGCCCGCGGTACCCATTTGGTGTCGGTTTTGGCCTCTGTTGTCGCGTCAGCTTTGGCATCGGCCTTGCCCGAATTGCTGGCCCCCAAAAACAGCCTGTCCAGCGGCAAGTCTTTAGCCGCCAGATATTCCTTCACCGCCACGCCGCGCTGCACGGCCAGCGCTTGCATGGTGTCGCCCGTGACCGGGATGCTCGCCAGCAGCAGCTTTTCCATCTCGTCGACTGGCAAGTCTTTGGCCAGGCCAATCAGGCTGCGCGGTTTGCTGATGTCGGCGCGTTTGTAGACCTCCTTGAGGAGCGCGGGGTATTCGGCGGAGCTGACCGTGATTGCTGCCGTGGCCGTGCCGCCGCTGGCACCACCACTGGTGACGACATTGCGGCGTTTCTCGGCCCGCACCAGCTCGTCCAGCCGGGTGCGTTTGTAGCCGCCCGCTTCAGCGTCCAGGTTGCTGGTGCCCACCACCGTCAGGCGCAGGCTGGGGCGGTCTGTCAGCGCCTTGGCGACTTTGTCCAGGCCGGCCTTTGCATCTGCAGCCAGTACGGCACTACCGCTGGCAAATGCCACTGTACCCAGTTCGTCCCCACCGCCGCCAAAGGCCGCCGCCAGCAGGCTAAAGGGCGCGGTGATCGCCTTGACGATGACGTTGATGATGACCTTGATGATGATCGGGCCGATGCTGAATTGCGGGTCATTCAGCGAGCCGCTGATGGGCAAGTCCAGGTCAATCACGCCGTTGCGGTCGCTCAGCAATGCCACCGCCAGCTTGACAGGCAGGCTGGCGGTGGAGCCTTCGACCTTGTCGCCAAAGTTGAGCTGGTTCAGCACCAGTTTGTTTTTGGCAGTGAGTTGACCGTTGGGTTGTACCAGGTAGCTGACGTCTACCGACATCTTGCCGCGTGTGATGCCGTAGCCGGAATACTTGATGGCATAGGGCGACAGTGGCGGCAGTTCCAGGTCGCGCACCTTGCCCGTGATGTCGAGTGCCAGCGGCTTGGCCAGTGGGTTGAGCTTGCCCAAAACCTCCAGTGAGGCGGTGCCTTCTGCCCTGCCCCGCAGCTCCAGGTCAGCCATACTGGGTGTGCCGCCCGTTGATACGGACGAAAACGCGCTGAGCTTGCCCGTCAAATCGCTCAGGTTAGCCGAGTAGTTGGGTTTGACAAAGCGGTCTGAAAACGCGACCCGGCCATTGATGAGGCTGACCGGGCCGAAGTTGATGATGGCCGTGGATGTTGCCGCTGGAGCGCTAGAAGCAGTGGTTTGAGCTGCTTTTTGGGCATCATTTAAGGCTGTAGCCCCCTGTTCCTGTGCGCGAGCAGCTTCTGTATTTGTAGCGCCTGTCACTACCGTGGATGTGGCGGTTGCTGATGTCTTGACCAGGTCTTGCAAATTGATGCGCCCTGTGGGCAGCACAATCAGCCGTGCAAAAAAGTCGCTCAGCACGGTTTCTTTCACGTCGACCTGGATGGGCTTGGCTGGGTCTAGCGCCACGCTCAGGCCGCGCAGACTGAGGGCCTTCCATTCCAGCAAATCTTCACTCGGGGCCAGCGTGTTGGCCTTGAGTTCTTCAAGTGCCACGTCGCCATTGACAGCCACCACGGGCCCAGCGGGCGTCTGTTTGTACGCGACCTTGCCCTTGAAACTGGCATCGGCCCGCAACAGCTCAATGTTCAACGCGTCGGCAAAATAAGGCTCAAAAGCCTGCACCGGCAAGCGTTCGGCCAGCAACTGGCCTTGCACCTGCACGGGTGTCAGCCCCAGGCTGCCTTTGAAATTGAGCTTGCCGGGCTCAAACCGGCCAGCGGCCAAGCGCAATGATGCGGACAGGGGCATGAGCTTGGCGGCGACCGACTTTGCCGATGATTTTTCGTCCAACACCAATCCACTCAGTTGCGCGTTCACGGCGTTCACATCAAACGCCACCGGCTTGCTGCCTGCCTTGTCGACAAACTGCATGGCACCGCCTACCAGGCTGACCTCGTCAATCGACACCGACCAGGTGCGCGCGCCGGCCTTGCTGGCTTCAGTGGTGGGTGGGGGCGTGCGTGCCGCGTTGGCGGGCTTGTTGTCGACCAGCCAGCGCTCAAACATCCAGCGCTTGTCGGCATCGCGGTCTACCAGCGCCTTGGGCTGAAGGACCTGCAGCTTGCTGGCCTTGAAGCTCTGGCCGGTCAGGTCAATATCAGCGCCGTCAACCTGAATGCGCTTGATAGATACCAGCGAAGTCTTGCCTTGGGCCAGCAACACATCGCTCAAGCTGGCTTGGGGGGCAGTGATGTTGATGGCTTGCGGCTTGCCGTTGTTGGCAGCTTGCCATTTGATCCCGAGTTGTGCGTCAAGCTGCCCACCCAGAGCGGGCAATAAAAACTGACCTACATATTTGGCCGCCATGTTGAGCGGCCAGGCGGCCACTGTGGTGCTGACGTTGGCTGCCTGGTCAGTGGCGGTGCCGCTGAAGTTGACGGTTGCCGGGGTGGTCACCGGTGCGGCCAGCGCCATGGAGCCATGGAAGGCCAGCGGCGCGCCAGGAGCAAATGGAACCGCGATTTTGGACGCGTCCAGCGTGACAGCGGCCAGTTTGACTTGGGCAGGCTGGGCCAGTGTTTCGTCCAGCCAGCTGACAACGCCGCCGCGTACCGCCACGCTGGCGATGTCGACTTTCCAGGGGGTTGAAACGCTTGAAGGCGGTTTTGCCGCGGTTTTGGCCTCTTTTTGGGGTTCTTTTTGGGCTGTATCGCCCTGTTGATGTGCGCGAGCAGCTCCTGATTTAGTAGCATCTGCCTCTACCGCCGGGATCAAATTCAAGTGTCCTGCCCTGCTACGGCTGATGTTCAGCGCCGGATGGGTCAGTTCAATGCTTGAGAGCTTGACCGACTGGGCCAGTGGGCGCACATCGTCCATGGCGATTTTGAGCTGATCAAAAGCCAGCAAGGCCTTGCCGGCTTTGTCTTGCACGCTGACCTTGTCTGCCATCACCAGCCCAGACAGCTTGACCACTGTGGCCGGGCTTTGCTCAAACGCGACTTTGGCATCTGCATTGATGACCGCGCCTGTCAGCCGGTACGGCAAGCTGGCGGGCAGGTAGCCCAGGTAGGGGGCAAGGTCAAAGTTGCTCAGTTTGAAGGCTGCGTCAGTTTTATGGCTCTTGGCAAAAGGCGTGCCCTCGGCGGCTGAGTCAAAGCTGCTCGGCGCAGGCCCTCCCACGGTACTAAGCCTGAAGGCCAGGCGCGGCGAGGTATTGACGTTTCGCTGCGACTGCAGGTTGCTCAAAAAGGGCACCGAGAGCGTCAAGGCCGTCAACTCGTGGGTTTTGCTGACAGACTGGTCAGTAAAGCTGACCTGCCCGCCTGAAAGCGTCAGGTTGTAAAGGGCAAAGCGCGGGGCTTCGCTGGGGGCAGCATCTGCGGGGGATTTGAGCTTTTCCAGAATGTCGTCAATGTCGTAACGGCCACCGCCGAGGTGGATCAGCGAGACCACCGGATCCTGTATCTGAACAGCATCGACCACCGGAGCCAGCCGAAGCAGGGACTCCAGTTCTGCGTCTATATAGATGCGCTTGATGCTGAGCTGGGGGACAGCGGAGTTGCTTTTGTCTTTTTTTGCAACCGACAGGTCGTTGACAGTGACCTCCAGCGACCAGGGCTTGAAGTCAATATGGCCCACCGTCACCGCCCGGCCCAGTTTGGCGGAGGCGATGTTTTCAATCTGAGACTTGGCCACGATGGGCACCAGCGCCCAGGCCAGGGCCCAAACCAGCAGCAAACCACCCAGCGCCCAAGCTGCCCGGCGCCGCCACACGGGCGACTGAGCCACCGCGCCAGCCCTGGCCGTCCATTGATCGAGTTTGCCTGTCATGGCTGAAGTTTAGCTGTGGGAAGCGCCCATAAAAAAACCCCGGCGGGCTGAACCCACCGGGGCTGGCAGCTAGCATAAATGCTCATGCTGCCGCTTGTCGCAGGCCGGGGATGAATCGCCCGTCAAGCGTAGAAAGCAAGTGATTGCTTTCAGTGTTTGCCGGGGTTGGTTACCCGGCGATGCCCAATTGACTTGGACATCTGCAGATTACGCTTCGGCAAGTCGACTCACAAGACAAAAATTTCAATCACAGGCACTGGTGTGATTGCGAGGTTGTTGTCCGGTGAGCCTGTTTAAACTTTTTACACGCTTATCATGTAAGAAAGTGTGTGTCCATTCAACCTCACGGGTTGAAAAGTTGACCACCGTCGCCTTGGCAAGGTGCCAGGGCGCCTTTGATTTTTAAACCGGCCATGAGTTTTAGCTTTTCCGTTGTTTTTGGTGCATTCAGAAGATGGTTGATGATGCTGGGCGCATCGTTGTTGGTGATTTCCGGTGCCGCAGGTCAAACCGTTTATGGCGTTGGTGACCCAGCGCGCCAGGGGCAATCGCAGCCCAACCGCCTATTCACAGTAAATACAGCATCGGGGGCGGCAACCGACACGGGGTGCACCTTGAGCTTCAACAGCAGAGCCATTGCCCTGAGCCCGATTGACGGGCTGGTCTATTACTTAGAGCAGCAGACAACAGCGCCGAGCTTGAACAGCATCAACCCCTTGACCTGCGCCAACGCAGTGGCACGGGCAACCACCCTGCCCGTCAATATTTACCGGGCTACTTTTTGCCCGGACGGCCGGCTTTACGCCAGCGGCAACACCGCGCAGTTTTATGAAATCAATGCGGCAACCGGTGCAACCATTCGCACGCTCAATTTCACCGGCATCACCACGGGCGGCAACAACGACGGTAGCGGCGACTTCACCTGTGTCAGCAATGGCGACCTGTACATCCTGTCACTGAACACCACCAACGGCAACAACGCTATCTTTGCGCTGTACCGCGCTGACAGAACTGCCGTGCAAAGCACTGTCAATAACGGCTCGGTAGCGGCAACACGAGTCGGAGCGCTGGGCGGCGCCAATGCGACATTCAGCGGCCTGGCTGAAATTGCTGCCGGACGGGCAGGCTGCGCGGCGGCACCAGCCCCTTGTCTGTTGGCCAGTTCAACCACCAATGTTTACGCCGTCAACTCTGTGACAGGCGCAGCTACTTTGGTGGGTGCGCATGGCGTTGCAGACTTCATCTTCGACATGGGGCGTTCGTTTCCGGTCGACGTATCGATCATCAAAGCCGGCACGCCCAGCGCTGTGCTGCAGGCGCAGACGATCACTTACACACTGGATGTGACCAACGCCGGGCCCGGCGTGGCAGCCAGCGTGACGGTGACCGATCCGTTTTCAACCGCCGCGTTTGGCACGGTATCGTGGACTTGCTCACCCATTGCGGCGGGCGCAGCCACGCTGGTGACCACTGCCTGCTCGGCCGCCAGCGGCACGGGCAGCATCAACAACACCGTGTCGTTGTCGCTGGGCGGGACTGTGCGCTATTCCATCACAGCACTTCTGACCACGACGTTTGTAGGCACTGTGACCAATGTGGGCAACGCAACCGTGTCCAGCCTCATCACAGACGCGGTACCCAGTAACAATACATCGGCCACCATCACCAACAATGTGACGCCAGCGGCGCTGTTGACCATCAACAAAACCAATGGCGTTAACACGATGGCGGCTGGCAGCACAACTGCCTACACCGTCACTGTTGCCAATCTGGGGCCTGCCAATGCAGCGGGAAGCGTGTTTCTGGACCCCGCTGCCCGTGGGCTCGATTGCACCACCGTGACGTTTTCAGCCACGCCGCCAGCATCCATCACGGCGTCGCCCAGCCCCCTGACGCTGTCTGCGTTGCAGACCACTGGCGTGACGCTGACCGCGTTTCCGGCCAATTCAACCGCGACGTTTGTTGTGACTTGCGGAATCGCAGCGACGGGCAGATAGATTTGACAAACATGTGGACGCCTGCCTGAAAACTTGCTTCAGGCCACAAAAGCATGGATAAAGTAACAGTGACTTAGAGTTTTGTCTCAAGAAACGGCTGTAAGCGATTG
>JANNYZ010000171.1:0-4854 GCA_031410335.1 Polaromonas sp.
TTCTTGGTCGAAGTCGTCGCCCGAGTTCGAGGGCGGCGTTATTGTCAGGCCGGCCAGCTGGCCGGGCGTCAACAGCAGAAATTGCCCAGTCTGAATATCTTGCAACAGGTAGTGCTCGTGTGTAGGGTCTTCTACCGGGTCATTACTCCATGACGTGACCTGGTGCTGCCGACTGTTGACGGCCCAGGTGTAACCGCTGCCTGTTTCAGACACCTGAAAGCCAAACGATGCGTTGGCAATCACGTTGACCCATGGGCGCGGTGGCCGCTGTGTGGGGCTGATGTCGAACTGAAACTCGCCGGTGCTGCTGTCGAATTTGCCAGCCGGGGTGGTGATGCTGCCTGGCCCGGGCAGTGCCTGCCGCGTCGTCGGTTCAGCTGTTTTGGGTTTGCCCGTTTTGCTTTCCTTATGCCACGACGGTTTGAGGGCTGCCACCTGCGTTTCAATGGGTCTGCCGTCGGCGATAAACACCACCCGCGCCATGGCCAGCAGCGCGGCCTTTTCAGAAGGGGACACTTCATGCTCGCGCAGCAGGTAAAAGCCTGCAGCGTCGGTCGCCGGAAAGCTGTGTTGCACCTTCTGTGTGAGGCGGTCCCGCTGGGCCACGATCTCATGCTGTAAAGGCGACAAATAAGAATTGTCCTCACTGTTCAGCACCACCACATCGGTCGCCAGCGCACCAAAGCTCCACCAGGGTTGCGCACGCAGCAGCGACTGAATCAACCCCAGGCCTTCACCCGCATGGATGCGGACCAGCAAAATGGGTTTGTCGCCCGAGATGCCGAGCCGCCACAGCTGTTTTTGGTCGATGAGCGTCGTGTTTGCATTCCTGCCCGAAGTTGAACTTGAACTCACATTGGGCCTTGGGCTGTTGTACATCAGCGCAGTGGTCAAGTCTTGCAGGGCGGCGTTTTCTTCGGCATCAATGCCCAGGTCACGCAGGCGCACCTGAGCCAGCGTGGCCGCCATGCGGGCAGCGCGCTCCAGATGCATGGGCTGCAGGTATTTGTCGATGCGGCTTGCCAGCTCGGCGGGGTCAGCGGCTGCCGTGGTGGCAAAGCTGAGCCGGGCCACGCCGCCCGCTGCGATCCGCACCTTCACGCGCAGGCACGCTACCGGGTCAAGTCCATTGACGGGGGTGGTATCCGCATCTGCTGCCCATGCTTGTGCCATGGCGGGTTGTGTGCGGCTGCGGTTGCGGCCCAAAAACGCGCGACGGTCTGTGATGCAGTCCATCGACACAATGTCAGCGTCGGCTTCAGCTAAAAAGTGCGCGGCTGACACCTGCGGGTCGCCCTGCAGGCGCGGGCGGCGGGTCAACAGCAAGGCCTGCCAGGGCGCGTGCCAGGTGGTGTTGATAAACAGGTTTGAAAACGCAGGGTGGGCCTCGTCGGCTCGTGCGTCGGCCAACACCACTTCGAAGCACGACACCACGTCGTACATCACTTCTGCATCCAGCAAGTTCGTGATGACGATGGTGCGCAGCTCGGTGTCGTCCTCGGGACTGACGAGGACGGTGGTCGTTGCCTTGACCTGGTCTGACGCTGCATCAAACTGCACGCGATCAGCCATAAAGCAGCAGCTGTAACGCCACTGCGGGTGCGGGGAAGGGTGCGCGGTGACTGAGCATGCCACGCCGTCTGTGCCTGATCGCAGATAAATAAAGCTGCCGTACTCGTCGCGCAGCAGGTCGTCACGCCAGCGGCTGATGTTGATGCGCGCGTTGCCTTGCTGCCATCGACTGACACCTGCACCGTTGGGCCGCAGCGCCACGCTGTAACGGCCGTTCGACAGCAGGTGTGTGGGCTGCCACTGCGCTGCCTGCGGATGGATGGCGCGCGACTGAAACAAGCTGCTGGGTGCGTTGTCAGAAGTTGCTGGCGCTCTGCGCGGATTGGCGCTGCTGACGATTTGACGGGGGCAGCGCTCATGCAGCAAGCTGTCGTAGGCCGCCACCAGCGGTGTTTGTGCAAACCAGCGCTGCGGTGCTTGACCGCACAGGACATTGCACAGCGCCACCAGCGCCATGCCCTGATGGTGGGCCATGTAGTTTCTCACCACGCTGAATTTCTCAAGGTGCGGCTGGCGTGCTTCGGTAAAGTCAATCGCATCCATAAAACCGTACTTGCCGCGCGCGTCCAGAAGTTCCAGGCGGCGCAGGTTGGCAATGGCAGGCTTCGGGCTCAGCATGGTGGCCATCAGGGTGGCATAGGGGGCCACTACTTTGTCGCTGGCGGGTGTGCGGCGCAGCGCCAGACGCGGGACGCCAAACGGCGAATACTGATACGCCAGCGAATGATCCTGTGCAAAATAAGCTGATTCGGACACCCCCCAAGGCAAGCCCTGCGCATCGCCAAAGATGTGCTGCTCCATCACGCCGGCCAGGCTGGACGAATGTAAAAGGCCTTGGCTTGGCTCCTGCATCACGAGTGACGGCATCAGGTACTCAAACATCGACCCGGACCAGGACTTGAGCCCTGGCGTGACACCGCTGGACAAAAACACGCGGCCAAGGGCAGTCCAGTGGCGACGCGGTACGTCGCCCTTGGCGATCGCAACAAAGCTGGCCAGCCGCGACTCTGACGCCAGCAGGTCGTAGTAGCTCGCGTCGAGTGCGTGGTCATCAACGCGCAGGCCAATATGAAACAAGTGACGTTTGGGGTTGTACAGGCTCGTGAAGTTCATGCCCATGCACAGCTGCATGCATTGCGCGGCGATGTGCTCAAGCCGTTGCTTTTCAAGGACCGTGGTGTCGGCCTTGCGTGCCAGACTGCTGCACGCACTGCTGACCGCCAGCAAGTGGCCCGCCAGGTTGCCACTGTCGACGGTGGACACATAGGCGGGCTGCAGCACCTCCAGCGTCTCGGTCTGGTACCAGTTGTACAAATGCCCGTCGTGTTTGGGCATGCGATCAATGGTGCCAAATGTCGCCACCAGGCGGTTAACCACATCTGCGGTGCTGATCCAGCCAAACTGGCGCGCGCAGCACACGGCCAACAGGTACAGGCCGATGTTGGTGGGCGACGTGCGGTGGGCCAGTGTGGGCTCGGTGTCAACCTGCTGGTTGTGGGGCGGCTGGTGGTTGTCTTGCGGGGTGATGCAGTGCTCAAAAAAGCGCCAGGTGTCACTCGCAATGACCGTCAGGTAGGCGCGCTCGTCAGCGTCAAGCCGCTGTGCTTTGGGTAGCCGTGCTGGCAGGCTGACCCACCACGCGAAAACCGGTGCCAGTGCCCACAGCATGAACAGGACTGCGGCTTCGGGGTAGGGGCTGTACAGCAGTGCCAGCACGGCCAACAGCACGCAGGCCAGTGATGTCACGGCCTGTTTTAGTACAAACGCGCCCAAGGTGTACCTTGCGGCGGCTTGCGCCTGGGCAGCGGTTGTCCATTGCAGCAAATGCTTACGGCTGATGGCCATGCGCCAAAGTGCCCGGGCAATCGCATCGAGTTGCAAAAAGGCTTTGTGAACCAGCTGGGTCAATAGCCATGCCGCCGCACCAAACGATTGCCACAGCACCGCCATGCCCACATGAAAGAAATGCCGCAACACAATGCCGCGCCGGCTAGGCACAAGCCCCGCCAGCGCGCCCAGAAGTGGCCCGGCCAAAAAAGCGGCGACCACCACTGCCAATGCTGTGAGCAAAGGCATCGCGTCGGTAAAAACAACCCATACCAGCAGGGCCAGCGACGCGGGCGCCAGCAACGAGCGGCGCAGGTTGTCAACCATCTTCCACAAGCCCAGGCTGTCAATGCCGTATTTTTTGGCGTGCAGCATCATCGGCAGCAGCTGCCAGTCTCCACGCGTCCAGCGGTGCTGGCGCGAGTCGTCGACACCTGCGTGGTGCGGGTGGTCCTCTACCAGCACCACATCACTGACATAGGCACAGCGGCTGATGCTGCCTTCCAGCAGGTCATGGCTCAGCACCGACTCATCGGCAAAGCGGCTGTCCAGTACGGCATATAGCGCTTTGACATTGAGCAGCCCCTTGCCGGTAAACGAGCCCATGCCAAAAAGGTCCTGGTAAACATCAGAGGAGCCGTTGCTGTAGGGGTCAATGCCGCACTGGCCTGCAAACATGGCGTGAAACAGCGAGCGTTCCTCCATTTGCGGCAGCGGCGTGACCACGCGCGGCTGCAAAATCCCGTAGCCACCGGTCACCCGCCTGCTGGTGGCGTCGATGTGCGGCGTGTTCAGCGGGTGGGCTGCAACGGCCACCAGCTCGCGCAGGGCGGTGGGCGGCAGGCCGGTATCGCTGTCAAGCGTCACGATGTATTGAATGCCGTTGGCCAAATGCATGCCGTCGGCAAAATAAAACGTGTTGTCAAATGTGTGGTCAAGTGTGCTGTCGCTTGGCTTGCCTGGCGTGTCTGCTGTGGCAATCAATCGCACCAGCGCCTCGAGCTTGCCGCGCTTGCGCTCCCAGCCTATCCATTTGCCTTCAGTGCTGCACCATTTGCGCCCCCGGTGAATCAGCAGAAAGCGTGGCGGCTGCCCGTCAGCGGAGGGGTAGGTGGTATTGAGTTGGGACACTTGCGCCAGCGCTTCTTTGAGCAAGGCGTTGTCAGTTGGCGTACTGGCCTGGTCAGCATCTGCCCAGTCAGACAGCAGGGCAAACTGCGCATTCACCTCCAGGCTGGCCATCCAGTGCAGGCGTAGTCGCTCGGCTAACGCTTTGATGGACGCCACAGATGTGAGCATGCACGGCACCACCACCAGCACCCGGTGCTCAGGCGGGATGCCGCTGACAAAGTCCAGCCGGGACATGGGTTTGATGCGGGTTGATTCTGCAATCACACGGTGAATGACTGCCGCGACGGCTTCAGAGGCAGGCCATGCCATCAGGGCCAAAGCCAC
>JANNYZ010000172.1:0-6606 GCA_031410335.1 Polaromonas sp.
CAGCGGGTGCCCAGCTACCCCAATGTGCCGACCATCGCCGAGAGCGGCCAGAAGGGTTTTGACATGGTGTCCTGGCAGGCCATGTTCGTGCCCGCAAACACGCCACAGCCCGTGGTTGACCGCCTGCACGTCGAGGTGATGAAGGTGCTGGCCCAGTCCGACGTGCAGGCCAAGCTCAAAGGGTTCGGCATGGAGCCTTCAAACATGACACCCGCGCAACTGCTTGCGTACCAAAAGGCCGAGGTCGACAAGTGGGCAAAGATCATCAAGGCGGCCAACATCAAGGCCGAATAAACCGGGTTTGAATAAAACCGAATCCAGAACCGAGAGAAAAAGCAAGAGCAAACCACCATGACACAAGCCGCCCCCTACCAACCTTTCCCCAACAGCTTCAAGCAAAGACTGCTCGCGGGCGAGCGCCTGATTGGCTGCTGGTCATCGCTGGCCAACGCCATCACCACCGAGGTGTTGGGCGTGGCCGGGTTTGAATGGATACTGCTTGATGGAGAGCATTCACCTAACGACGTGAATACGTTCATACCGCAGCTGATGGCACTCAAGGACAGTCCGAGTGCGCCCGTCGTCAGGCCGACCAGCAACAACCCGGTAGAACTCAAGCGTTTGCTGGATGCCGGGTTTTACAACTTTCTGATTCCGTTTATTGAAAGCGAAGCCGCAGCACTGGAGGCCGTACGCGCGACGCGCTACCCGCCGCAGGGCGTGCGCGGTGTGTCGGTGTCGCAGCGCAGCAACCGCTACGGCACGGTGCCTGACTACTTCAAGTCCATCAATGACCACATTTGCGTGATGTTGCAAATCGAAAGCCGCGTGGGTGTGCGTGCCGCCAAGGCGATTGCAGCCATTGAAGGGGTTGACTGCGTTTTTGTTGGCCCGTCCGATCTGGCCGCAGACATGGGCCACTTGGGCAATTCAAACCATCCTGAAGTGCAGGCGGCCATTGCTGCCGTGTTTGCCGATGCCAAAGCCTGCGGCAAACCTACCGGCATTCTGGCCCCGGTTGAGGCGGACGCGCGCCGCTATATGGCCATGGGTGCGACGTTTGTTGGTGTCGGCAGTGACCTGGGTGTTTTCAGGTCAGCCACTCAGGCGCTGTATGACAAATATCACGTTTAATTTTTAAGACACATTTACAAGGCAATTCAATGAGCAAATTAGGTTTCATCGGTCTGGGCATCATGGGCGCACCCATGGCGGCGCATTTGATCAAGGCGGGGCATGAGGTTTTTTTGACGACACGCAGCAAGGTACCTGCTGAACTGGTGGGCGACAAAGCACATGCCTGCACGTCAGCCAAAGAGGTGGCCCAAAAGGCCGACATCATTTTTATGATGCTGCCCGACACGCCCGACGTGGCGAAAGTTCTGTTTGGCGACAACGGTGTGGCTTCGGGTTTGACGGCCGGCAAAACCGTGGTGGACATGAGCTCTATCTCGCCCATGGACACCAAAGAATTCGCGCAAAAAATCAACGCCCTGGGTTGCGACTATCTGGACGCACCCGTGTCAGGCGGCGAGGTCGGTGCCAAGGCCGCCAGCCTGACCATCATGATCGGCGGGCCAGAGGCTGCGTTTGAAAAAGTCAAACCCCTGTTTGAGCTGATGGGTAAAAACATCACGCTGGTTGGCGGCAACGGTGACGGCCAGACCTGCAAAGTGGCGAACCAGATCATCGTGGCCTTGAACATTGCGGCGGTGGGCGAGGCGCTGCTGTTTGCCAGCAAGGCAGGCGCAGACCCGGCCAAGGTGCGGCAAGCGCTGATGGGCGGCTTTGCCGCGTCGCGCATCCTGGAGGTGCATGGCGAGCGCATGATCAAACGCACCTTTGCGCCAGGCTTCAGGATTGGCCTGCATCAAAAGGACTTGAACCTAGCGTTGCAAGGTGCCAAAGCGCTGGGTGTGGCCCTGCCGCAAACCGCCGGCGCCGCGCAACTGATGCAAGTGTGCGCCGCCAACGGCATGCAGGACCTGGATCATTCAGCGCTGGTTCGCTCGCTGGAACTGATGGCCAACCACGAAGTAGCCTGACGCCGAATGTCAGGGCCAACGCTGCTGCAGCCGGGCCGTTTTCAGGGCGACGTTGACGGTAAACCGGTAGCGCTGTACACCTTGCACAACGCCAGCGGTATGGCGTGCAGCGTTACCAACTACGGCGCAAAAATTGCGCAACTGCTAGTAAAGGATCGCCACGGCCAGTTGGGCGACGTGGTGATGGGCTACGACAGCCTTGAAGGCGTCATGTCAGGGTCACCGTCGATGGGCGCTTTTATTGGCCGCTATGCAGGGCGCATCGGCAACGCAGCCTTCACATTGGATGGTGCGCGCCACCAGCTTACAGCCAACAACGGCACGCATAGTCTGCATGGTGGCATCAAGGGTTCGCGCTACCGGGTGTTTGACGCGGTGCAGAACAACCCGTCAAGCGTGGAGATGCGCTATGTGTTTGCCGATGGCGAGGAGGGCTTTCCCGGTACGCTTGCCTTGAGCCTGATCTATAGCCTCTCGGACGCGAATGAACTGGTGCTCGACTACGAGGCCGTTGCGCTAGACAGACCTACCGTTGCCAGCTTTACCACCCATGCGTTTTTTAATCTCAACGGTCATAACAGCGGTAGCGTTCTCGGCCATGAGGTCACCGTGTATGCAGACCAGCACTTTGCCATGACGGATGACCTGGTAGCTACCGGCGACCTGCTGGCGGTTGCGGGTACGCGGTTTGATTTTCGAAAGCATCGCGCCATTGACGCAGCGGGCAAGGGCGGCTACGACTGCTGTTTTGCCTTGAACAAATCCTTGCCTGGTCAACTTAGTTTGGCCGCACAAGTCAGTGCCCCAGCTAGTGGCCGCATCATGCAAGTCTGGTCCACCGAGCCCGCCATGCAGTTTTACACCGGGCTCTTGCCGGGCGAGCCTTTATCCGGCGGCCCTGGCAAAGACGGCGCACGCTACCTGCAGCAGCAGAGCCTGTGCCTGGAACCACAAGGCTACCCCAACGCACCAAACCTGATGCACCGCTACCCGCCTGATGCCAGCGCCGTGCATGCACGGAGCGTCAGCCGTAACGGGCGAACGGTTTATGGCTTTAGTGTCAACTAAGTCGCTATATAAACAGGAGCTGCTTGCGCCCGTTATTATTGGGCTGGAGGCCTCAAAAATGGATAAAAATGGCTTGAAACGGCGGTTTTAGCTTTAAAAGATGACCATCTGCATATGCCGGTGTAACTCATCATCCGTTTCGAAAATAATTGATCATTTGTCTTCGAACTTTTGGTGATGTCGCACGTTCAGTCTGGCGACTTTAGAAATGGGCGAAGGGCCGGTATGGGCCAGAAGCGGTCGCTCCCGAAAGACTGCTAGTGAGAAGTAGACTGAGGAACGTCGGGAGCTGCTTACCTTACAGAGGAGGTCTATTGCAGTTTTTTTGTCAATTGAAAAGATAACAAAAGGAAAGACAATGATGAACTTCGGATACAACGGACTGCTGGGCTTACTCGTGCTTGCAGGAGATATTTGGGCCATCCTCAACATTGCTCAAAGCTCTGCCAGCAACCAAAAGAAGCTCATTTGGATACTTGTGGTGGTGCTACTTCCGCTGTTGGGCTTGATCTTGTGGTTTTTTCTTGGACCACGAAACGGACGCTCTAGCTGACAGGGATTGCACCTACTGCACTGTTTGGGCTCACGGACCAGCGCTAAAGCGGGCTGCGGCTGTACTCATCGGGCCAGGAGCTGACAAATGCGAATGGCCGGTAGTAGGCAACCAATATTGTGGCCAGAAACCAATTCCAAAAGCTATAAATTTCCGTTCATGGAAAACTCATCTTGAACTTCTGGGCCCGCTGGCGTCTCAGCAGCTTCGTACCGATTCCTGTCAGTCGCCTTGGTTGATTTCGTCCATCTAATCCTGGTCATGACCAGCCAGCTGGTCAGGAACTCCCGAATCAGTGGTCTGTGATTTCTGGAATATGCACCCAGGCCCGGCTTGTCAGCGTTAGTTGAGTCTGAAAAGTGCTGTTTTTACCTATCAAATCGTGCTCCAAGCCAATGGATACATGCGCAAGCAGCTATCGAAAAAATAGCTTCCTCAAGCCTGCCAAACCGCATAACCCGCCTCCCGCAGGGCAATGCCCAGCTCGACTTCCATGTCTCTGGCGCCTTCGTAGGGCATGGGGTTGTACATCTCGTACAGACTGGGCAGCAGGCGCAGGCCAAAGTCGCGTACGTAGCGGCTGGACTGAATGCCGGCCTTGTGTTTGTCAAAGCGCTGGTCTATGTCCAGCCCGGTCATGCCGACGTAGACAAAGGGCTTGCCAAGGATGTAGTCAGGGTTACAGTGCCTGAAGCGGGCGATGTTCCACACCTCGGGTGCCAGTTCAATCACGTAGACGCTGTAATGGTGTCCGCGTTGCTTCGCGGGTGGCTTCTGGGCTTGCTTCGGAGCTTTAACGGGCTTTTCAGACATGGTTGCAAGCTGCGCGAACGCTATCTATTTAGTAGCTGCTCGCGCACGTATCCATTGGTCTGGAGGCCTAAAACATGGGTGAAAATGGCTTGAAAACGCGTATTTCAGACCAAAATCAGGCTGTTTTAGGTCGAACCCCAAACCTCTTGCGCCGTTTCGATCACCAAACGTAGCTTGGCGCGCTGGGCTTCTACCGCAATGTCATTCCCGTGCACGGTGCTGCTAAAGCCGCACTGGGGTGACAGGGCCAGCTGGTCGAGCGGGGCATATTTGGCGGCGTCTTCAATGCGGCGTTTGATGTCGTCTTTGCTTTCCATCGCGCCAAACTTGGTGGTGATCAGGCCCAGCACCACAATTTTGCCTTTGGGCAAGTAGCGCAGGGGTTTGAAGTCGCCGCTGCGCGAATCGTCGTACTCCATGAAGTACGCGTCCAGGTTCATTTCCTTCAGCAGCGCCTCGGCCACCGGCTCGTAGTTGCCTGATGCGGCGTGAGTGCTCTTGAAGTTGCCACGGCACAGGTGCATGGCCAGCGTCATGCCTGCGGGCTTTTGCGCCACCACCAGGTTGATGAACTTGGCGTAGCGGTGTGGCAGCTCGTTGGGGTCGTCACCGCGCTGGCGTGCGGCTTCGCGCATCTTTTCGTCGCACAGGTAGGCCAGGTTGGTGTCGTCCATCTGGACATAGGTGCAACCTGCGGCGGCCAGGCTGCGCAGTTCGGCACCGTAGGCGTTGGCCACGTCCTGGTAAAAATCAGGGTCCAGCTCGGGGTAGTGCTCGCGGCTGATACCGGCGCGGCCACCGCGAAAGTGCAACATGGTGGGCGATGGAATCGTGACCTTGGGCGTGTTGCCTGCGCTGACCTGGCTCTTGAGGTAGTTGAAGTCAGCCAGTTGAATGTCTTTGGTGTGGGTCACTTTGTTCACCACGCGCATCACTGGGGGTGCCAGTGCCTTGGTGTTGTCAGCGTTCAGCACGGTGACGGGAATGTCTGTCACCACGCCGCCCAGCTCTTCCAGAAAGTCAACGTGAAAGTAGGTGCGCCGAAACTCGCCATCGGTGATGCTTTTCAGGCCCACGTCTTCCTGAAACTTGACGATCTCGGTGATGGCCTTGTCTTCTACCAGGCGCAGTTGCTCTGCGGTGATGGCGCCTTTGGCCTTTTGGTCACGCGCTTCCAGCAGGTACTGCGGACGCAGAAAACTGCCAACGTGGTCAAAGCGGGCGGGAAGAGTTGGGGTCATGCTGTCTCCGGTGGGTGTTTTTGAGAGAGAAACGATGTGAAGGCCATGATGTTAATTCAGTTTGATGGCGGTCCTGAAAATACATAAAACTGCTTTTTCGGTCAAAAATCGCGTTTTAACTGCGTTTTCATTAAAAATTGTATACATTGCTAATACAATATTTGGCATGAACACCTCAAAACCTACTTTCCCCCTCAATGCCTGGTATGCCGCTGCGTATGACGTAGAGGTGGTGGGCAAGCTGCTGGCGCGCACCATCTGCAACCAGAAGGTCGTGATGTTTCGTAAAACTGATGGCACCGTGGCCATGCTTGAAGACGCCTGCTGGCACCGGCTGATGCCCTTGTCACTCGGCCACTTGCAGGGCGATGAAGTCACCTGCGGTTATCACGGCCTCGTGTACAACGCGCAGGGCCGCTGTGTGCACATGCCCAGCCAGGAGACGTTGAACCCGTCAGCCTGCGTGCGCAGTTTTCCGGTGGTTGAGCGGCACCGTTTTGTCTGGATGTGGCCTGGTGATCCGACCAAGGCCGACCCGGCACTAATACCCGACATGCACTGGAACGACGATGCCGAGTGGGCGGGCGACGGCAAGATGATTCATGTCAAATGCGATTACCGGCTGGTGGTTGATAACCTGATGGACTTGACGCACGAGACATTTGTACACGGCTCCAGCATCGGCAACCGCGCCGTGGCCGAGGCCCCTTTTGTCGCCACCCACGGCGACCGCACCGCCACCGTCACCCGCTGGATGGAGAACATTGACGCGCCCCCGTTCTGGGCCGGGCAGATCAAGGACGCTCGTGGCTACCAGGGCAAGGTTGACCGCTGGCAGATCATCAAGTTTGAAGGGCCATGCACCGTGAACATTGACGTGGGCGTG
>JANNYZ010000173.1:0-22382 GCA_031410335.1 Polaromonas sp.
GCCCCGTTTGTCGCCACCCACGGCGACCGCACCGCCACCGTTACCCGCTGGATGGAGAACATTGACGCGCCCCCGTTCTGGGCCGGGCAGATCAAGGACGCTCGTGGCTACCAGGGCAAGGTTGACCGCTGGCAGATCATCCGCTTTGAGGCACCCTGCACCGTGAACATTGACGTGGGCGTGGCTGAAACAGGCACCGGCGCGCCGCCAAAAAATGGTAGTCCCGGCGACCGCAGCAAAGGCGTGAATGGCTTTGTGCTGAACACCATCACACCCGAGACCAACGACACCTGCCATTACTTTTGGGCCTTTGCGCGCAACTACCGCGTGACCGAGCAGCGCCTGACGCACCAGCTGCGCGAAGGTGTGGCCAGCATTTTCAGGGAAGACGAGCACGTGCTGGAGGCCCAGCAGGTTGCCATCAACGAACGGCCAGACCACAAGTTTTATGACCTGAACATTGACGCGGGCTCGATGTGGGCGCGGCGTTTGGTCGACGGGCTGATTGCCAAAGAGCAGCCCACCCACCCGGTGATCCCGGTACGGCTGGCGGCCTGAGCCATGAGCAATACGAATAGCACGCTAAGCGCTATTAAATCAGGAGCTGCTCGCGCAAACAAAATGCGCCTTGCAGCACTGAATGATGCTGAAAATACGCCAGACAATGGTCAAAAGAGCGCCCAGAACAGCGCCCAGGTAAGGGCGCTGCTGCAACTGCGTGAAATGATTCTGGCAGGCGAGCTGCCGGGCGGCACGCGCATTGCCGAGCTGTCGATTGTTGAAAAGCTGGGCGTGTCCCGCACCCCCATTCGTGCAGCCCTGATGCGGCTGGCGCAAGAAGGCCTGCTGGAAGCACTTAGCAGTGGCGGCTATGCGGTACGCACGTTTTCTGAACGGGACGTGATGGACGCGATTGAGCTGCGCGGCACGCTGGAAGGCCTGTCGGCCCGCCTGGCGGCTGAGCGCGCTGCGCCGGCGGTGGTGCTCAGTGAAGCACGCGATTGCCTGCGACAGATTGATGCGGTGCTGGCTGAGCCTGCGCTCAATGACGAATCGTTTTCAAGCTATGTTGAGCTGAACGCGAAGTTCCACGCGCTGCTGAGCGAAATGGCAGGCAGCAGTGTGATGGCGCGTGAGCTGGACAGGGTCATCAGCATGCCGTTTGCCTCGCCCTCGGCCTTTGTGGTGGCTCAAGCCAACTCGCCGCAGTCGCGTGACATGCTGGTGGTGGCGCAAGACCAGCACTGGCAGGTCCTGAGCGCCATAGAGCAGCGCGAAGGCAGCCGGGCCGAGGCCATCATGCGCGAGCATTCCCGGCTGGCCCAGCGCAACCTGCACAGCGTGCTGCTTGGCAGCCATGAGCCAGGCGGTCTGGACAGCGCGTCCATTCCCGGTGTGCGCCTGATCCGCAAAAGAAACGCGCATTGACGCAACCTGCAATTTAAAAGTTTATGGCAACAACAATACCTTTATGGCATGACGCAGTCGTTGCGTCTTTTCGTGACGTGACACCCACCGTGCGCGAGTTTTGTCTTCAGCCCGCGGGCGACGCGCAGGCCAACGCGCAAAATTACGAGCCTGGCTCACATCTACAGTTGCAGATTCTTGTCAACGGCAAGCCGCACACGCGCTCGTATTCACTGGTCGGCCAGCCCGACGCATCGTGCTACCGCATTGCTGTCAAGCGGCTGGAAGAGGGGCGGGGCGGCTCCATGGCGATGTGGCGGCTGGCAGTGGGCGACAGGCTGCGCATCACCACGCCGCAAAACCATTTCCCGCTGGACCTGACCGCGCCTGGCTACCTGCTGGTGGCGGGCGGCATTGGTATCACGCCGCTGGTGCTGATGGCGCAAACACTCCACAAACGGGGTGCCAACATTCGCATGCTGTTTGGTGCCCGGTCTGCGGCTGAGTTGGCTTTTTCTGATGTGCTGCGTGCACAACTGGGTGACCATTTGCAAACAGCCATCGCAGAAAAGGGCGGGCAGATTGCGTTTGACGAAGAAATTGCCGCCTTGCCCAAAGGTGCGCTGATGTTTATTTGCGGACCGTTGCCGATGCTGGATGCCGCTCGCGCCGCGTGGGCACGCGCAGGCAGGCCGCTGGCTGATTTGCGTTATGAAACCTTCGGCAGCAGCGGGCGCTTTGCACCGCAGGCCTTCAGGGTACAGGTGCCGCGGCACAAGCTGGACATCACCGTTGACGCCCAAACCAGTTTGCTTGAAACGCTGGAGGGTGCCGGCATCAAGGCCATGTACGGTTGCAGGCGCGGTGAATGCGGGCTGTGCACCATGGATGTGCTGGCCCTGGATGGCGAAATTGACCATCGCGATGTATTCTTGAGCGAACACGAAAAAACGGCCAACCAGCGCATCTGCGTGTGTGTGTCGCGCGTGCTGGGCAGTGTGACGCTGGAAAGTGCTTACAGACCAGAAGTAGCCTGAATCCTGAATGTGAATGTGAATGTGAATGTGAATGACTTTTGACAATTAACCAAAACCGGAGACAACCATGAACCTCGATAAACGCGCATTTTTACAAGCCACCGCAGCCGCAGCACTGGTGTCGCAAACGGGCTTGAGCAACCTGGCCATGGCCCAGGACAAAAAATTCAAAATCGGCCTGCTGCTGCCCATGACCGGGCCTTTTGCCTCCACAGGCCGGCAGATTGAAAACGGTGTGCGCCTGTACATGGCGCAGTTCGGCACCAAGGTGGCTGGGCGTGAGGTCGAGATTATTTTGAAAGACGACACCGGCGTGCCTGATGTGACCAAACGCCTGGCGCAGGAGCTGATCGTGACCGACAAGGTCGATGTGTTGGCTGGCTTTGGCCTCACGCCGCTGGCGCTGGCTACCGCGCCGATTGCCACCCAGTCCAAAACACCCATGGTGGTGATGGCCGCTGCAACGTCCATCGTGACAGAAGCGTCGCCCTACATTGTGCGTACCAGCATGACGATTCCGCAGGTCACGGTGGGCGTGGCCGAATGGGCGCCCAAGAACAACATTAAAACCGTGGTGACTCTGGTCACTGACTACGGCCCTGGTATTGACGCTGAAAAAACCTTCCGTGACCGCTTTACCTTTAACGGTGGGCGCATTCTGGCCGAGCTGCGTGTGCCGCTGCGCAGCCCTGACTACGCGCCGTTTTTACAAAAAGTGCGTGACCTCAAACCCGATGCGCTGTTTGTGTTTGTGCCTGCGGGCGCGGGTACGGCCTTGCTCAAGCAGTATGCCGAGCGCGGGCTGGACAAAGCAGGCATCAAACTGATTGGCGAAGGCAGCGTGGTGGACGATGAGATTTTGAACGAGATGGGCGATGTGGCACTCGGCATGGTCACGTCGCACCCGTATTCAACCTCACACAATTCGCCTGCGAATAAAAAGTTTACTGAGGCGTACATGAAACAAAGCAAGGGCATACGCCCCAACTTTTTTGGTGTGGCGGCATACGACGGCATGCGTGTCATTTATGAAGCCATCAAAACCACCAAAGGCAAGGGCGATGGGCAGGCGCTGATTGACGGCATGAAAGGCCAGATTTTTGAAAGCCCGCGCGGCCCTATTTTTATTGATGCCCAGACGCGCGACATCGTCCAAAACGTGTACATCCGCCGTGTTGAGCGCGTTAACGGCCAGCTTTACAACGTAGAGTTTGACGTGATCAAGGATGTGAAAGATCCGGCTAAAACAGGCAAGTAAAGTCCTGGCCGGGCAGCTATGCGTATTTACGATAACTGCCATTGCGAAATATCACTTGCGAATCTGTTGGTCATGAACGAGACTTTGCGTAGTTTGCATCTTGCTGTTCTAGCCTGTTTTTATTCTCTGGAGACACCATGAAAAAACGCCTCTTTTTGACCGCTACAGCACTCGCAGTCGCTGCGCTCGGCACAACGTCTGCCATGGCGCAGGCTGACACTTTCAAGATCGGTTTGATCTTGCCGCTGACGGGCCAGCAGGCCTCGACCGGCAAGCAGATTGAAGCCGCCACCAAGCTGTACATGGCGCAAAACGGCGCGAGTGTTGCAGGCAAAAAGATTGAGCTGATCGTCAAGGACGACGGCGGCATTCCAGATGCTTCAAAGCGCATTGCGCAAGAACTGGTGGTGAACGACAAGGTCAACGTGCTGGCGGGCTTTGGCCTGACACCTATTGCGTTGGCCGTAGCACCGATTGCCACCCAGTCCAAAACGCCGCAAATCGTGATGGCCGCCGCAACATCGATCATCACCGAGGCATCGCCTTACATTATTCGCACCAGCTTCACCATTCCGCAATCAGCGGTGGCCATGGCTGACTGGGCACCCAAAAACGGCATCAAAAAAGTGGTGACACTGGTCAGTGACTACGGCCCTGGGATTGACGCGGAAAGGTTTTTCAAAGACCGATTGACGTTTAACGGTGGCCAAGTGATTGAGTCGCTGCGCGTACCGTTACGCGGCCCTGACTTTGCACCGTTTTTGCAAAAAGTGCGTGACTTGAAGCCCGACGCCTTGTTCGTGTTTGTGCCGTCAGGCGCCGGCGCTGCGGTGATGAAACAGTTTTTAGAGCGCGGCATGGACAAAGCCGGCATCAAGCTTATTGGCACTGGCGATTTGACCGATGACGACCAGTTGAACGACATGGGCGACGGCGCTTTGAACGTGGTCACGTCTCACCACTATTCAGCCGCGCATCCGTCAGCATTGAATAAAAAGTTTGTCGAAGCCTTTGAGAAGGCCAACAAAGGCCTGCGCCCCAACTTCATGGCTGTGGGCGGCTACGACGGCATGCGCGTGATTTACGAGGCATTGCGCGCCACCAAAGGTGCTGGCGGTGGCGATGCGCTGCTTGCAGCCATGAAAGGCCAGATTTTTGAAAGCCCGCGTGGCCCGATGTTCATCGACGCGCAAACCCGCGACGTGGTGCACAACATGTACCTGCGCAAGGTTGAAAAGAAAGACGGCAAGCTGTACAACGTGGAATTTGATGTCATCAAAGACATGAAAGACCCCGGAAAAACCAAGTAACCCCGCGAAGCGCCGCTCCGCGTCGCCTCCCCCCAGGGGGCCACGCTGGTGGCCCGGCAAAGCCGGTTCCACGGCGTTCTTGAATAAGAAAAATGCTCACCATATTGTTCGACGGCATCGCCTACGGCATGCTGCTTTTTATCCTTGCTGTTGGCCTGGCCGTGACCATGGGTTTGATGAATTTCATCAACCTGGCGCATGGTGCGTTTGCCATGGTGGGCGGCTACATCACAGTGCTGCTGATGCAAAAGTTTGGCGTGCCGTTTTTGGTGTGCCTGCCATTGGCGTTTCTGGGTGCGGCGCTGGTCGGCGGTGTGCTGGAGCGCACGCTGTACCGGCCCATGTACAAGAAGCCTCACCTTGACCAGGTGCTGTTTTCCATTGGCCTGACATTTATGGCGGTGGCCAGCACCGACTACTTTATTGGTTCTACCCAGCAGATCATGCAGTTGCCTGAATGGCTCAAGGGCCGCACCGAGTTAGGTGAGGGCGCGTGGATGCTGGGCATGGGTCATTACCGCCTGTTCATCATTGCCGTGTGCGCCGCGCTGACGATTGCTCTGCAATTTGTGCTGGCCAAAACCCGCTTTGGGAGCCGCTTGCGTGCGTCGGTCGACGACCAGCGGGTGGCTGCTGGCCTGGGCATCAATGTCAATGTGGTGTTTTTATCGACCTTTGCTGTGGGTTCCGGCCTGGCCGGTCTGGGCGGTGCGCTGGGTGCCGAGGTGCTGGGCCTGGACCCAACATTCCCCCTGAAATTCATGATTTACTTTTTGATCGTGGTAGCTGTAGGTGGCACGTCGTCCATCACCGGGCCGCTGCTGGCTGCGCTGCTGCTGGGCGTGGCTGATGTGGCGGGCAAGTACTACATCCCCAAAACGGGCGGCTTTATTGTGTATGGCTTGATGATTGCGATTTTGATCTGGAAGCCGCAAGGACTCTTCGTGCGCAAGGGCGGCAAATGAAAACTGAACTCCAACAAAGCATTGCCAAGTCTTTGCACGACGGTAGCCGCTGGAAGGCTTGGGAGCCGGTGTTCTGGTTGCTGGTTTTGGCCAGCCCGTTTCTGCTTGGTTCACACGCCCTCATCATTAATGAGATCGCCATCGTCGCGCTGTTTGCCATATCGCTGGACCTGGTTCTGGGATATGCCGGCATTGTGTCGCTGGGGCATGCGGCGTTTTTTGGCATGGGGGCGTATGCAGCCGCACTGTTTGCCAAGCTGGTCATGCCCGACCCGCTGATGGGCTTGGTGTTCGCCATTGCGGTGTCTACCTTGCTGGGCGCGCTGTGCAGCTTTACCATTTTGCGCGGCAGCGACCTGACACGCCTAATGGTCACGCTGGGCGTGGCACTCATTTTGTTTGAGCTGGCCAACAAGCTGGACTGGCTGACGGGCGGTGCTGACGGCCTGCAGGGCGTGGTCATGGGGCCGCTGTTGGGCAAGTTTGCCTTTGACCTGTCTGGCCGCACGGCAGCCTGTTATTCCATTGTCGTGGCGCTGATACTTTTCATCCTGGCACGCCGGTTAACGCGCTCTGCCTTTGGCGCAACGCTGATGGCCGTCAGGGACAACCGCCTGCGCGCTATGGCGATTGGCATTCCTGTGTCTTCACGCCTGGCGGTCATTTACACCATTGCCGCGGGTGTGGCCGGTGCAGCGGGCGGCTTGCTGGCGCAAACCACGGGTTTTGCGTCACTGGACGTGTTTGCGTTTGACCGCTCGGCCGACGTGATGCTGCTGTTGGTGATTGGCGGTACGGGCTGGTTATACGGCGGTATTGCCGGGGCAGTCGTGTTCAAAATCATGCAGGACGTTATTTCAACCATCACGCCGCAATACTGGACGTTCTGGATTGGTCTCTTTCTGGTGGTGCTGATGCTGGTCGGGCGCGAGAAATTGCTGCGCCCCTGGACCTGGTTTAAAAGGGGTTCGGCATCATGAGCACGCAAGAAACCGTCCTTTCTGCCGAAGGTCTCGTCATGCGCTTTGGTGGCATCACGGCCACCAACAACGTCACGCTGAATTTAAAAAAAGGTGCACGCCACGCGCTGATCGGCCCGAACGGCGCGGGCAAAACCACCTTGATCAACCTGCTGACGGGCGTGCTGCAGCCCACCGAAGGCCGCATCACGTTGTTGGGTGAAGACATCACGCATTTGGCACCGCACAGCCGGGTCAAGCGCGGCATGGTGCGCACGTTTCAGATCAACCAGCTGTTTGACACACTCACGCCGCTGCAAACGCTGGCGCTGTCGGTGAGCCAGCAGCATGGCTTGGGTGGCAGCTGGTGGAACCCGCTGGGCAACAAGGCCGAGGTGGTAGACCGCTGCGCACAGTTGCTGGAGCAATTCCATTTAACCGAGGTCATGAACCAGCCAACCAACGTGCTGGCCTACGGCAAGCGCCGCCTGCTGGAGATCGCCATTGCGCTGGCCTGCGAGCCGCGTGTGCTGCTGCTTGATGAGCCAGTGGCCGGCGTGCCGGCTGGCGAGCGTGAAGAGCTGCTGCAAACCGTAGCCGCGCTGCCGGCTGATGTGTCGGTCTTGTTGATTGAGCATGATATGGATTTGGTTTTTAGTTTTGCCAATCGCATGACGGTGCTGGTCAACGGCACGGTATTAACCGAAGGTGACCCCGAACAGATTGCCAATGACCCACAAGTCAAGGCGGTGTATCTGGGCCATGGCGAGGAGGCAGCCCATGGGTAAGCTTTTAGAAGTTGAAGGCCTGAGCGCAGGCTACGGTGAAGCCGTGGTACTGACCAATATTTCTTTGTCACTTGACGAAGGCAAAACGCTGGCGCTGCTGGGCCGCAACGGCACTGGTAAAACCACCCTCATCAACACGCTGGCAGGTGCCACACGCCAGCATGGCGGCAGCATCAGCCTGAGTGGCGTAGCGCTGCACAAGCTGGCACCCCACGAGCGGGCCGCTGCTGGCATTGGCTGGGTGCCGCAAGAACGCAATATTTTCAAGTCACTCACGGTCGATGAAAACCTGACCGCAGTGGCTCGCCCCGGCAACTGGACACCCGAGCGCGTGTACGGCTTGTTCCCGCGACTGGCCGAGCGCAAAAGTAACCTGGGCACGCAGCTGTCAGGCGGCGAACAGCAAATGCTGGCCGTGGGCCGCGCACTGGTGCTCAACCCCAAGCTGCTGCTGCTGGACGAGCCGCTCGAAGGCTTGGCGCCCATCATTGTTGAAGAGCTGCTCAAGGCGATTGCCCGCATCACGAGAGAAGAAGGCCTCTCGGCCATCATCGTGGAGCAGCACCCGCAGGCGATTTTGAAAATATCGCACAGCGCTGTCGTGCTGGACCGGGGCACCGTGGTGCATGCCGGTTCAGCACAAGAGCTGCGCGAGCAACCCGAGCTGCTGGACAGGTTGCTGGGTGTTGCGCGCTAGCTAGTCCTCGTCAGCTTCACCGTTATCTGCGTCGTTAAGATGGGGCATGACCCAGCCGCTTCAAACATCCCGGTACCCCCGACTTCTCACCATCGCTGGCTCTGACAGCGGCGGTGGCGCAGGCATTCAGGCTGACCTGAAGACCTTTTCGGCACTAGGCTGCTTCGGCATGACGGCCATCACCGCGCTGACCGCGCAAAACACCACCGGCGTGCGCGCCATTCACGGCGTGCCACCTGACATGCTGTGTGACCAGATTGATGCTGTGGTTGAAGATATTGGGGTGGACGCAGTCAAAATTGGCATGCTGCATTCCCTTGAGATTGTCCAAGCCGTTGCCGGCGCTATTGACCGCCATGCACTGCCGCATGTGGTGCTGGACCCGGTGATGGTGGCTACCAGCGGCGCGGTGCTGATTGACAGCCCGGCGATTGCCGTGCTGGTGCGTGAGCTGTTTGGCCGGGCGGTGCTGGTCACGCCCAATCTGGACGAAGCGTCCCTGCTGGTGGGCCACTCATTGACGAGCGAGGCTGACATGCAAGCCGCCGCACACGAACTGCTGGCCAAGGGCGCAAGAGCGGTGCTGATCAAGGGAGGTCATTTGGCGGGCGATGTGGTCAGTGACCTGCTGCAGGTGCCAGGGGCTGCTCCCCACTGGATGCGCGCCCCGCGAATCACCACGGCCAACACGCATGGCACAGGCTGCACGCTGTCGTCAGCGATTGCGGCGCATCTGGCGCTCGGGCTGTCACTAACGGATGCGGTTGAAGCCGCACGCACTTACGTGCGTGGCGCGCTGGCTGCTGGTGCAAACGTCAAAACCGGGCAGGGCGGCGGACCGCTGAACCACGGTTTTGCGCCGCAGGCCATGCGGCTGGTGCCGTTGCGCTAAACCGCTCTGGGCTTGGCTGAATCGCTCATCAATTTGGCCAGTACAAACGTCAACACCAGCGTCGGAATAGCCGCACCCCAGGCGGGTGCCATTTTGGACATCAGGTGGTAAAACACCACGCCAGTGAACCAGATCAGCACCGCTGTGTAGTTGACGGGCCGCTCAGTCACCAGCGCCGCCACATTGGTTTTACCCACCAGCCGTGCCAAAATAACGCCGTACAGCGGAATAAACACTGAACTCAGCATCAGTAAAAACGGCTCCAGCGCATGCATGGGAAGCACCAATGCCAGGGCAGTACACACCGCCGCAAACCCCATACCGATGTTGCGTACCGACCAGCGTGGCATCAGGCTGTGGCCTGCTACAGAGCCCGAATAGACATCACCGTAGGCGTTGTCCACCTCGTCAATCAAGATTAAACCCAGCGCGATCAAGCCGCCCTGTGCCAGTAGCAGTGCGGCCACCAGGTCAGTACTCGGTGTGGTGATGGCAATCACCACGCCCAGGCTGTAGCACCAGATATTGGCTACCGCATATCCCAGCCACGTACCACGCAATGTGCTTCGGCCGTTCAAGCCGTGACGCGCAAAGTCTGCCACCAGCGGCAACCACGAGATCGGCATGGCGATCACCAGATCCAGCGCCTGCATGGTGCTCATGCCGCCAGTGCCAGGTTTGTTCCAAATCTCACTCAGGCCCTGTGCACCGGCCTTGGCCAAAAACTGCCACGTCAGCCACAGCAGCGACGCCATCACCAGCGGCAGGCCAAACCTGCCAATGAACTTGCGCACCAGTTTGACCATCGAGCCCGAGATGAGTGCAATTAACACCGCGCCCCAGAGCAGCGTAGCCAACACAGGCCACCAGCTTGCCGCAAAGTTGCCGCCTTGTCGCACAATCGCCACAGTGCCATCACGCATTACCACCAGTTCAAACGTCGTCCAGCCGACCAGTTGAACAATATTTAGCAGCACTGGCAATTTGGCGAAACTGGAGCCGTAAGCCGCGTGCATCAGCCCTGAGCTGGACAAACCCGTGTCGCAACCCAGCTTGGCAGTCCACGCCAACATGCCAGCACCCAGGATCGATCCCAGCACAACGACCAGCACTGCTTGCTGAGGCCCAATAGCCGGCACAAGATACGCGCCAATCTGCATCACCAGCAGCCCCACACCCAGGCTGAACCACAGCGCGGCGTGATCACTAAAGCAGAAAGAGCGCTCAGTAGTTGGCAGGGGGGTCAGGGCAGTGTTGGAAAGGGGGTGTTGGTCAGCCGGCATGATGTGTTGACAGTTTATTACTGAAAAAGTGACTTTGAAGGTGCTTTAAAGTAGAGAATAGCCCTGTAATTCAATGAACACGTGTGCGAGCAGCTCCTGAATCAGTAGCGTTGTCGATATGAATTAGGCAGATGCCCATCCCTTCATCGTCCCGTCCGGCATGGCACGGGGGTACTTGCCGGATGAATCGATGAGTTGACCCTTAACTTGTTGTCAGTCATCTTAACTTTTGTCCTCAACAGCCTATGTCACCCTTTGTCGCTTTTCTCATCACCGCCATCGTTCTGGCCATGACGCCCGGCCCTGGCATTGCTTACGTCGTTGCGCGCACCGTGTCGGGTGGCCGTACAGAGGGATTGGCGTCGTGCCTCGGCACCGCTGTCGGTGGCATGCTTCACGTGCTGGCGGCGGCGCTGGGCATTTCTGTGCTGATTGCCCAGTCTGCGCTGGCCTTCAGTCTGGTCAAATATATTGGCGCAGCTTATCTGTTTTACCTGGGCATTCGGCTGCTGATGCGCAAGGGGCAAGAGTTGCACGCCGTGGAGGCGTCGTCCCAAGGGCCGCGCCTGGCCTTTGCGGAAGGAATCGTGGTTGAAGCGCTGAACGTGAAGACGGCGCTGTTTTTTCTGGCTTTTCTGCCGCAATTTATCAGTGCAGGTGAACCTTTGGTTTATCAACTGGTGATGTTGGGCAGCATTTGCGTGGCGCTAAACACCGCTGTGGACGTAGCGGTCGTGTTTGCCGCCGACCGGCTTCTGGCATCAAAGGCGAAAGGCGCTATCCGCGCTCGCTGGTTGATGCGAGTCTCGGGCGTCACCATGATGGGTCTTGGAGCCTACCTAGCACTGGCCCGACGCCAAGCCTGAGCCCACAACGACCGGATGATTTCCCGCTATGGTTTAGCTGATCCGGATCCTCAACTTACAGACGCTCTGCCGCTTCGAGCGTATTGACGAGCAGCATGGTGATCGTCATGGGTCCGACACCGCCAGGCACCGGCGTGATGTAGCCAGCTACCTTGCTCACGCCTTCAAAATCGACATCACCGCACAGCTTGCCCTGCTCGTTGCGGTTCATGCCCACATCAATCACGACAGCACCCGATTTGACCATGTCAGCCGTCAGCACGTTGCGCTTGCCAACAGCCGCCACAATCACGTCAGCTTGCAGCGTCATGGCTTTCAAGTCTGGCGTGGCACTGTGGCAAATGGTGACGGTAGCGTTTTTCTGCAACAGCATCAGCGCCATCGGTTTACCGACAATGTTGCTGCGGCCAATCACCACAGCGTGTTTGCCGCGCAAGTCGTAGTTGATACTTTCCAGCATCTTCATGCAGCCGTAGGGCGTGCAGGGCCAAAAGCCGGGTTGCCCGACCATCAGCGCGCCGGCACTGGCCACGTGAAACCCGTCTACGTCTTTGGCAGGGGCAATGGCTTCAATGACTTTTTGTGCATCAATGTGGGCGGGCAGCGGCAACTGCACCAATATGCCGTGAATGGCCGGGTCGTTGTTCAGGGCGTTCACGCGCGCCAGCAATTGAGCTTCGCTCAGAGTGGCGGGGTGCTTGTCGAGGACTGAATAAAGTCCACTGTCCGCGCAGGCTTTGACCTTGTTGCGTACGTACACCTGGCTTGCAGGGTTGTCCCCCACAAGCACCACGGCCAGGCCAGGTGTTATTCCGCGCGCGCGCAGCGCTGCCGCACGCTGGGCAACGCTGGCACGCAACTGTTTGGATAAGGCGTTTCCGTCAATAAGGTGTGCTGTCATGGCTTGTTTTGCGCACTAATTGTTGCTTTTTGGCAGTCAAAAAGGCTTTGGACTCAATAGATATATGTGCGAGCAGCTATAAAAAAGATAGCGGCTGGCTGACTGTACGTTGCGGTGTCAGGCCTTGGGGGTCGTCGAACCCAACGCAATTTTCAGAAGGTCGGCGACGGTGTTGGCGTTCAGCTTTTCCATGATGTTGGCGCGGTGCGCCTCAACCGTCTTGATGCTGATCCCCAGATCGTCGGCGATCTGCTTGTTCAGGCGGCCCGCCACGATGCGCTCGAGCACCTGTGATTCGCGCGATGTCAGCTTGGCAAGAAGTGCGTCGCGGCTTGCAGACTGCTGATGACCCGCAAAGGCTTCTTTGGCTTGCTCCAGCATGCGCTCGACCAGGTTGACCAGAGCATCTTCCTGAAACGGCTTCTGAATAAAGTCCATCGCGCCCTTTTTCATGGTGTTCACAGCCATGGGCACATCACCATGGCCAGTAATGAAAACGATGGGCAGTGGCGATTTGCGTTCGACCAGTTTGTCCTGTAATTCCAGGCCCGTCATGCCGCCCATGCGGATGTCCACAATCAGGCATGCCACTTCACGCGCATCGTAGCGGCTCAAGAAAGTTTCGGCAGAGTCGTAGCAGCGCACCCGGTAGTCTTTGCCTTCCAGAAGCCACTGCAAAGAGTCGCGCACACCTTCGTCGTCATCAACGACATACACAGTGCCTTTTTTGGGAATCAAGCTCATACAAGATACTTTCTTTGAGAACTTTTCAAAAATCTGACGGAGCGGTTCAAAGCGGGTTGCCTGCTGCAAAACCTGTAGCGGGCGACACAGCATCGGGAAGGGGCGAGACAGGAATCCAGAATGTAAATCGGCAACCCACTACCTCATCATCATTGTAAAGGTTCTCGGCTTGCAGCCGGCCGTGGTGCGACTCGATGATGCTGCGGCAAAGTTTCAGGCCAATACCCATGCCTTCAGACTTGGTTGAATAGAAAGCCTCATACAGCCTGTGCATCACTTCCGGCGACATACCCTTGCCAGAATCCAGAACTGAAAACTCTACGACGGTCTGTTCCTCAATGGTTTTGGGCACCACCCGCAACTCAACGCTACGGCGCGCGGCCGGCAGATGCGCCTGCTCAATGGATTCAGCCGCATTCTTCATCAGGTTGATGAGCACCTGCTCGATCAGAATTGGGTCCACCATGACCTCGGGAAGACGTGCTGCGATGTAGTGTGACAGGCGCACGTTGTGGCGGCGCAGCTCAATATCGGCCAACTCCATCGCGTTGCTGACCATCGTGGACACGTCGGCAAGTGTGCGGTTGGGCTCACTGCGTTTGACAAAAGACCGGATGCGCTGAATGATTTGGCCGGCCCGATGTGCTTGTTTGGCGGTTTTTTCAAGTGCCAACAACAGGTCTTCAGTGCTGATTTTGTCGCCCTTGATGCGTGTGACCATCCCATTGCAATAGTTGTTGATGGCTGTCAGCGGCTGGTTCAGCTCGTGTGCCACGCTCGACGCCATTTCGCCCATGGTGATCAGCCGACTGGCTGTTTGTGCACGTTCGTTTTGCTGTGCAGCCTGCTCTTCGGCGTGGCGGCGCGGCGTGATGTCGGTAGCAATGACCATCTGCGCAAGCCTGCCGTCCACCCACGTCAGGTAGCGTGAACGAACCTCCAGCCATTTGGACAGGTTTGGGATATAAATTTCAGCGTTTTCAGTCTGCGCGGTGGTCAGGGTGTCAGTAGGCAAACCTGCCAGACCATCGACTGCGTCCAGCGCGTCGTCGTTTGTCGGTGTTGCCGGAACGCCCGCCTGGGCGATCAGATTCATGTGGCCCGACACCTCGCCGCCAAACCACGAGCGGTACATCTTGTTGGCAAACAGCAGCTCTTCGCTACCCAGGGGTGCTACAGAAATTGCAGCATCCAGCCCTTCAAGAACTGTAGTAAACCGCTCATAAGAGGCAGACAGCTCATCACGAACGCGGCGTGGTTCGGTGATGTCGGTGACGGATGTCATCCAGCCAGTTTGCTGGCCTTTGGAGTCCACCAGAGGAGACACATACATGCGCGCGTCAAAAATTTCACTATTTTTGCGTTTGACTTTGACCTCAAAACCACCCGCAGGTGCGCGTCCCTGCAGCTCATCGTCGAGCATGGCCGCCAGGTTTTTGACTTCTGTTTCAGGCCAATATGGAAACGGTGGCAGGCGACCGACCAGTTCGGACTCGGCCCAGCCGGTCATCTGGCAGAAGGCAGGGTTGACGTAAGTGATTCGCCCCTGCAAATCAAGCGCGCGCATTCCGGTTGGCATGGAGTTTTCCATCGCCCGGCGAAAATTGGTTTCGGTGCTCAAGGCCCTCTGTGCCTGCACGCGCCTGCGCGTGTGCCGCCAAGTACCCATCAGCATCCACACGGTCAATGCGCTGAGCGCGCTGACCAGCCAAAAAAAACCGCTGCCTACCACCCCTAACGAGGTGCGGTAGGCCTGTGCCTTGATGAGCAAGCCATTGCCGACCGGAGAGACGGGTATTTCATACTCGCCACCGCCATCTGGCCATGGCAGAAGGCGCACCACCGGGTTGCGGGGCGGGGGCATGTTGCCCGCCAGCACGTGGCTCTTGTCATCGACGAGTGTTACTGCATATTTGGCGGTGATTTCGGTGGGTACACCAAAGCGTAGCAGGCCGTCGATGGAGTATTCGCCCATCACCACGCCGCTGAATTTGCCTTGTTCATCCAGCGGCACCAGTATCTGCAGGGTCGGGACAGCATTGTTGTCTGTCCCCTGCAGGGGGCGTGAATAAACGGGCTGGCGCAAGTCTCTGGCCAGCCCATAAGTACTGTCGGTTTCCCCGTTTTTGAGGGACTCGCCGACAGCGCGAATCTGTGGTGACTGTGCGCTAGGGGAGACATAAGTCGCCTTGACACGGCGCCGTGCATCCACCCACGTCACCGCCAGCAACTCTGGGTATTGATTGATCAGTCCCTCGGCCTGCGCTGAAAACTCTTCTGCGTCAATTTCCTTGTTTGAAATGTCGCGACTCATGCGCATCAGTTGTTCTTGCCGCTCCAGGAGCCGCAGGCGCAAGCGCTGTTGGGCGTATTCCACGTCCCGTTTGAGAGCCTGCTGTTCGCGGTCGATCTCTTCTAGCCGCAAGTAACCGAAAGCTGCGATGACTGCGGCTAAAAACAAGATGACTGCCAGCAACGGACCGAGCACGAAGAAACGGTCTTGCCTTGCGGGCGACTGAGTCCGCCACCAGCGGCGCCACCATGCCATCTGCACACTGTTGTTGCTGGTCAAAGGTGCGTGCTGTGTTGGGTTCATCATTGCCATAGTCGGTGTCCATTAGTTTAAGTGACTGACCGCTCTTGGTGTCTTGTGTCGGTAGCCATGTAGCTCCTATATTTCTTAATGTGAAATGTATAAGCATAATTTGAAATTTGTGAAAATATATGCGAAACTAGACGTTCGAGCCTAAAAGAGGCATTACAAGCTCTTAGCGGCACAAAGTGCTGTTTTGTGCAGACTACTTAAATTGAACTGTGCACGGCATCTCGAAGGTTCTCAACATGAACGTGATTTAAAGCAGGAGACAAGACATGGCGGCCAACCCTATCCAAGTGCCAGAGGCACTCGACAAAGACACGCAAGAAACCCGAGAGTGGATGGATGCACTGTCCGCCGTCATCGAAAGTGAAGGCCCGGAACGTGCCCACTTTTTGCTCGAGCAACTGCTAGAGCACGCGCGGCAAAAAAGCATCGACATGCCCTTTTCAGCCACCACGGGCTACGTCAACACCATCGAGCCTGAGCAGGAAGAGCATGGGCCTGGCAATCTGGAAATTGAAGAACGCCTGCGTGCTTACATGCGCTGGAACGCGATGGCGATGGTCGTCAAAGCCAACCGCTTGCACCCGGCAGACGGCGGTGACTTGGGCGGGCACATCGGCTCATTCGCCTCACTTGCCAGCATGTTTGGTGCGGGCTTCAATCATTTTTGGCATGCCGAATCTGAAAACCATGGCGGCGATTGCCTTTACATCCAGGGTCACGTGTCGCCCGGCGTGTATGCGCGCGCTTATCTTGAAGGCCGATTGACGGAAGAGCAGTTGCTCAACTTCAGGCAAGAGGTGGACGGCAAAGGCTTGTCGAGCTACCCGCACCCCAAGCTCATGCCTTCGTTCTGGCAGTTCCCTACGGTGTCGATGGGTCTTGGTCCGCTGATGGCAATCTATCAAGCGCGATTTCTCAAATACTTGCACGCACGCGGGATTGCCAATACCGAAAATCGAAAGGTCTGGGTCTTTTGTGGTGATGGCGAGATGGATGAAGTCGAATCTCTGGGTGCGATTGGCCTGGCCGCGCGTGAAAAGCTCGACAACCTGATTTTTGTCATCAACTGCAACCTGCAGCGGCTCGACGGCCCGGTCCGTGGCAACGGCAAGATCGTGCAAGAGCTTGAAGGCGAATTCAGGGGCGCAGGCTGGAACGTCATCAAGCTGCTCTGGGGCTCAGGCTGGGACCCGCTGCTGGCGCGCGACAAGGACGGCATCCTGAAAAAAATCATGATGGACACGCTGGACGGCGACTACCAGGCCATGAAGGCCAACGACGGCGCTTACGTTCGCAAGCACTTCTTTGGCCAGCATCCCAAGGCGTTAGAGATGGTCGCGCACATGAGCGACGAAGAGATTTTTGACCTGCGCAGGGGCGGCCATGACTCGAAAAAAGTCTATGCCGCGTTTGCCTCAGCCGTCAAACACAAAGACCAACCCACCGTGCTGCTCATCAAGACCGTCAAGGGTTTTGGCATGGGCAAGATTGGCGAGGGCAAAAACAACGTTCACCAGACCAAAAAACTGTCTGACGAGGACATCAAGGCGTTTCGCGACCGGTTTAATATTCCGGTTCCAGACAGCCAGCTGGCCGAGATCCCTTTTTATAAACCCGCTGACGACACCCCCGAAATGCGCTATCTGCACGAGCGCCGCAAAGCTCTGGGTGGCTACCTGCCGCACCGCCGCACCAAGGCCGATGAAAGCTTTACTGTGCCGGCGCTGGAGACCTTCAAATCGGTGATGGAAGCCACGCCAGAAGGCCGCGAGATTTCCACGACGCAAGCCTATGTTCGCTTTCTGACACAGCTTCTACGTGACCAGGCGCTTGGTCCGCGAGTCGTGCCGATTCTGGTGGACGAAGCCCGCACCTTTGGTATGGAAGGCCTGTTCCGCCAGATTGGTATTTACAACCCCGATGGCCAGCAGTACACCCCGGTCGATAAAGACCAGGTGATGTATTACAAGGAAGACAAAAAGGGCCAGATCCTGCAAGAGGGCATCAACGAAGCAGGCGGCATGAGCAGCTGGATTGCAGCCGCCACCAGCTACAGCACCAACAACCGCATCATGGTGCCGTTTTACGTGTACTACTCGATGTTCGGCTTTCAGCGCATTGGCGACCTGGCCTGGGCTGCGGGCGACATGCAGGCGCGGGGCTTTTTGCTCGGCGGCACATCTGGCCGTACCACACTGAATGGCGAAGGCCTGCAGCACGAAGACGGCCACAGCCACATCATGGCGGGCACGATTCCGAACTGCATCAGCTATGACCCCACCTTTGCGCATGAAGTCGGAGTGATCTTGCACCATGGTCTCAAGCGCATGGTGGAGAAACAAGACAACGTGTATTTCTATCTCACGCTGTTGAACGAAAACTATGCCATGCCAGGCCTCACACCGGGCACCGAAGAGCAGATCATCAAGGGCATGTATATGTGCAAGGAGGGCGCCAAACTCACGCCGCGCGTGCAACTTTTAGGTTCTGGCACCATCCTGCGTGAATCCATTGCGGCGCAAGAGCTGCTTGAAAAAGACTGGGGCGTCTCAAGCAACGTCTGGAGCTGCCCAAGCTTTAACGAACTGGCACGTGATGGTCAGGATGCCGAGCGCTGGAGTTTGCTCCATCCGCTGGAAAAAGCCCGTGTGCCCTTTGTTGGCCAGCAGCTTGAAAAGCACACCGGCCCGGTCATTGCGTCAACCGACTACATGAAGGCCTACGCCGAGCAGATTCGTAACTACATCCCTAAAGGCCGTACCTTCAAGGTGCTGGGCACCGACGGTTTTGGCCGCAGCGACTTCAGAAGCAAGCTGCGCGAGCACTTCGAAATCAACCGCCATTACATCGTGGTGGCGGCTCTCAAGGCCTTGAGCGAAGAGGGCACCGTGCCGGTTGCCAAAGTGGCAGAGGCGATTAAAAAATACGGCATTCAGACCGACAAAATTAACCCGCTCTACGCTTAAGGGGAGACAGCATGGCAACCATAGATATTGCAGTTCCAGACATTGGTGATTTTGATGAAGTCACCGTCATTGAGTTACTCGTCAAACCCGGCGACACCATCGCCGCAGACCAGTCGCTGCTGACGGTCGAGTCAGACAAAGCGTCGATGGAAATCCCGTCGAGCGCAGCTGGCGTGGTGAAAGAGGTCAAGGTCAAGCTGGGCGACAAGGTCAAGCAAGGCTCCATCGTTTTGAGTCTGGAGACTGCCGATTCTGGTGCTATTTCGGCATCAAAAGCGGCTCCAGCCCAAGAGATACGTGCGCAAGCAGCTCCTGGTTTTGTAGCGCCTGCTGCCGCACCTGTACCTTCTACTGCCGCTGCCGCCAGTGGCCCTATCGAGATCCATGTCCCCGACATTGGCGACTTCAAGGACGTCACAGTCATTGAGGTGCTGGTCAAGGTAGGCGACACCATCAAGGTCGAGCAGTCACTGGTCACGGTCGAATCTGACAAAGCCTCGATGGAAATCCCGTCATCAGGCGCTGGCTTGCTGAAAGACCTCAAAGTCAAGCTGGGTGACAAGATCAATATTGGCGATTTGCTGGCGGTACTTGAAGGCGCTGCTGCCGCTGGTGCATCCGTACCCCCAGCGTCTGCTCCTGCTCCCGTTGCGGTAGCATCCGCAGCGCCCGCTGCCGCACCTGCCAGCGCAGCGGTTGCAACAATTGCTGCGGCAGCTCACAACCCCACAGCAGCACCTACAGGCGCGCTGCCCCACGCTTCCCCATCTGTGCGCAAGTTCGCCCGCGAACTTGGTGTGCCGCTGGCTGAAGTCAAAGGCGCTGGCCCGAAAGGTCGCATCACGCTGGATGATGTACAGGCCTTCACCAAGTCGGTCATGGCTGGCGCGGTGCAGACACTGGCCCAGGCAGCTAAAGCGCCTGCCGCCTCTGGTGGTTCAGGCGTGGGCCTTGACTTGCTGCCCTGGCCCAAAGTGGACTTCACCAAGTTTGGCCCGATCGAGCGCAAGGAAATGGGCCGGATCAAAAAGATCAGTGGTGCCAACCTGCTGCGCAATGCGATCGTGATTCCAGCGGTCACCAACTTTGACGATGCAGATATCACTGATCTGGAAGCCTTCCGCGTTGCTACCAACAAAGAAAACGAGAAAAGTGGTGTCAAGGTCACGATGCTGGCGTTCCTCATCAAAGCCTGTGTGTCAGCGCTCAAGAAGTTCCCGGACTTCAACGCCTCCATCGACGGCGACGCAGTCGTTTACAAGCAGTACTTTCACATCGCGTTTGCAGCCGACACTCCTAATGGTTTGATGGTGCCCGTGATTCGTGATTGCGACAAAAAAGGCGTGATGCAGATCAGCCAGGAGATGGGCGAGCTGGCCAAAAAGGCACGCGACGGCAAACTCAGCCCGGCAGAAATGCAGGGTGCCTGCTTCACTATCTCCAGCCTCGGCGGTATCGGTGGACGTTACTTCACGCCCATCATCAATGCGCCTGAAGTGGCGATTTTGGGTGTGTGCAAGAGCAATATGGAACCCGTGTGGGACGGCAAGGCATTTCAGCCTCGCCTGATGTTGCCGCTGTCGTTAACGTGGGATCACCGCGTGATTGATGGGGCTGCTGCCGCGCGTTTCAATGCGTATTTAGGTCAAATCCTCAGCGACTTCCGTCGTGTTCTGTTGTGACAACTCTCGTCGTTGTTAAAAAAGCTGGTCAGGTTGTTATGGCGGCTGACACGCTGGTGACGTTTGGCGACACCAGCCTGCCGCACCGCTATGAAGCCAACAGCAAGATCTTCAAGGTCGATACGCCAGCGGGCATCAGCTATGTAGGCATGGCAGGTACCGTGGCGCATTTTCCCGCGCTGCGCAAGGCGATGGCGGCGCTGCCCAAGGCTGATTTGAAGCTCAGTTCCAAAGACGAGGTCTACGACACGTTTTTAAAACTGCATCCGCTGCTGAAAGAAACGTTTTTTCTGCAAACCAAAGAAGACGACAACGACCCGTATGAGTCGATGCAGTTCACGGTGGTGATTGCCAATTCAAGCGGTATTTATGGCTTGTACAGCTACCGCGAGATTTTTGAGTTCAAGGAATTTTGGGGCATTGGATCAGGCCGCAGCTTTGCGCTGGGCGCGATGCACGCCGCCTGGGGCAGCGCCAAAACCGCCAAAGAAGTCGCCATGGCCGGTATGCACGCAGGCTGCGAGTTTGACAAAAACTCAGGCGGCCCGATCGATGTTTACTCCGTTAAATTGAAAAGCTAAAAGGCTCCCACATGTTGGAAATAAAAGTACCGGATATTGGTGATTTTGATGAAGTCACGGTGATTGAACTGCTCGTTAAAGTCGGCGACAGCATCAAGGTTGACCAAAGTTTGCTGACGGTAGAGAGCGACAAGGCATCGATGGAAATCCCGTCGTCAGCGGCAGGTGTGGTCAAAGCCATCAACATCAAGCTGGGCGACAAAGTCAAGCAGGGTTCAGTGGTTTTAAGCCTTGAAGGGGCTGATTCAGGCTCAATTCCAGTGTCAAAAGTGGCTCCATCCCAAGAAACACGTGCGCAAGCAGCTCCTGAAAAGATAGCGCCTTCTGCTGCCGTCCCTGTTGCGCCTGCCGCCAGCAGTTTTGCGGGCACAGCTGATCTCGACTGCGACTTGCTGGTGCTGGGCGCTGGCCCAGGCGGCTACAGCGCCGCTTTTCGCGCTGCGGATTTGGGTCTCAAAGTCATTCTGGTTGAGCGTTATAGCGCCTTGGGCGGCGTTTGCCTGAACGTCGGTTGCATTCCTTCCAAGGCGCTGCTGCACGTTGCTGCCGTGATGGACGAAGTCAGCCACCTAGGCGCATTGGGTATTGAGTTTGGCCCACCTAAAGTCAACATCGACATGCTGCGCAGCCATAAAGACAAAGTCATTGGCAAGCTCACAGGCGGCTTGGCGGCTATGGCCAAAATGCGAAAAGTCACCACCGTACGTGGCGTGGGCCAGTTTGTCGGGGCCAATCATTTGCAGGTTGAAGAAACCAGCGGTGCGCATGGACAGGAAAAGACAGGCAAAACTCAAACCATCCAGTTTAAAAACTGCATCATCGCCGCTGGCAGCCAGGCGGTGCGTTTGCCCTTCATGCCCGACGACCCACGCGTAGTCGATTCAACCGGCGCACTGGGTTTGAAAGAAGTGCCCAAACGCATGCTGATTCTGGGTGGCGGCATCATCGGCCTGGAGATGGGCACGGTTTACAGCACGCTGGGCGCACGCCTGGACGTGGTTGAAATGATGGACGGCCTGATGCAGGGCGCCGACCGCGATCTGGTCAAAATCTGGCAAAAAATGAATGCCCCACGTTTCGACAACATCATGCTGAAAACAAAAACTGTCGGTGCCAAAGCCACCAAGGCGGGTATTGAAGTGACATTCGCCGCCGCAGAAGAGGGCGGCAAAGTACCAGAGCCTCAAACCTATGACCTCGTACTGCAAGCCGTAGGTCGCACCCCCAACGGAAAAAAGCTGGCAGCTGAAAAAGCAGGCGTTACCGTCACAGACCGCGGCTTCATCAACGTCGATATTCAAATGCGCACCAACGTGCCGCATATTTTTGCCATCGGCGACATCGTCGGCCAGCCCATGCTGGCCCACAAGGCGGTGCATGAAGCGCACGTTGCTGCTGAAGTGATTGCAGGCGAACTGCAAGGCAACAAGGAGCTTGCCAG
>JANNYZ010000174.1:0-27504 GCA_031410335.1 Polaromonas sp.
ACGCAATGCCGTTGGACACGACGCGCATTGCCCGCAGCGCATTTGTCGGTGAAGTGGTCATGAAAGAGTGCCTGAGCAAAAAACCCGCGTAATTTGCCTTACACCAACCTGGCCAGCGACCTGAGCTCTTCAGGCGTTGTGCTGGGCAGGCCAAAAAACTCCAGGTAAGCCGGAATTTGCTCAAAAAGCATGTCGGTGCCCACCTGCACCGCACAGCCGCGCTCGTGGGCTGCTTGCAAAAATGCCGTCATTTCCCGCTTCATGACCACTTCACCGACAAATGCGCTGCGGGCAATGCGCGTCGTGTCCAACGGCATTGCGTCACCCTCATTCATGCCCATGGGCGTTGCGTTCACCACCACATCGAAGCCAGCCGGATCATTACTGCCAGTGGTCACTTTCAAGGCCGGGTAATGGGTTGACAACCTTGCGGCAAGGCCCTCACTCGATGCCGGGTGGACATCAAACAAGCCCAATTCAGCCGCGCCACCCGCAGCCAGCGACGCAGCAATAGCGCAGCCCACGCCACCGCTGCCCACTACCAGCGCTTTAGCGCCCTTCAGCGTCACGCCCTTGCGCAGCAAGCCGCGCACAAATCCTTCGCCATCAAACATGTCGCCTTGCAGCCGGCCCTGCTCATTCAAACGGACCGCATTGCAGGCTCCGGCGACCGACGCCGTGGGCGACAACACATCTATCAGGCCCATTGTCACAACCTTGTGCGGCATGGTGATAAGTGCGCCGCGAACATTGCCTAAGCGAAACACCGCTCGCAAAAGGTCGGGGTAGTCGGGGCTTTTGCAGGCCATGGGAACCACCACCATATTGACCCCGGCTTTTTCAAACCAGGGGTTATAGATCATGGGTGACTTGAACGAGTGTGTGGGGTAACCAATGTGCGCGATGATTTCTGTGTGGCCATTGATCATTGCTTGCTGGCCTGAACAGCAGACACAGCCGCGCGCAAGCCGAGCAGGTAACTGTCTGCCCCAAAGCCGCAGATCTGGCCTTTGGCAATTTCCGCAAACACCGACACATGCCTGAAAGCCTCGCGCGCATGGATGTTGGACATGTGCACCTCAATGACGGGGCACTTCAAGATGGCCAACGCATCACGAATGCCATAACTGTAGTGCGTCCACGCTCCGGCATTGATGATGACAGCATGGGTGCCCTCGGCATGGGCCTGATGAATGCGCTCGGCCATGGCGCCCTCAAAGTTGGTTTGAAACGCTTGCACTTGCGCACCCAGCTCTTGGCCCAGCGCAATCACGCCGGCGTTGATTTCTGCGAGTGTGGTGGTTCCGTACTGCGCCGGATCCCGCTTGCCAAACATGTTGAGGTTGATGCCGTGAAGGACGAGAATGTTCATATAGTGCTTGCCTGTCATCGTCATTTTATAGAGCGCCCGTTTTTACAAGCGCACGAGACCGTGCTCATTTTGAGCTGATCATTGCAGTTCACCATACTGGGTGGCGCTCAGCGCTGGCGCCGCAGCGGACTCCGGCATCTCGGTGTCTTCGAAACCGGTAATCAGTGTGTAAGAACGCAGGCCGCTGCGTTTTTTACCGTTGGCATCAACAACGGCCGGACTACTGGCCTCGGCGGCAAGCAGCGCCTGCTTGAAAGCATGAACCTCGTCTTCTTCGATCGGCTCATAACGGGGTGCGGCTGGCTTTCTGATCGCATGAATGGTGGCTGTCGGATGCAGTTCAGCCGGCCGCGATTCCGCCGCCGATGGCCGGGCAGTCGCGCTGCCGGGCTTGATGTCAAGACGCCAGTAAACTGATGTGACGGTCATTCCAAAGAGGGTCTTGGCCGTTTGCACGATCAGCGCTTCGCTTTCGGTCAGTTTTTCAACCTGGGCGCCCAAACTGGGGTGTACGTCCATCATGACGAGAAACTGGTCGCCGCGCTGGTCCAGCGACAGCACCTTGAACTTGTAGCTGGCCGACAGCACGCCGGCACGTGTCATCGACTCTCTTATGGCCACATACAGCTGCTCGCGCCGCGCATGGCGCTTTGCCTTGCGCTCTTCACTGCGGTTGGTCGGGTCGACAACGGGCCTGGCGCTGGCTGAAGATGGCGGTATGGCCGGAGGCGCCTGGGGCCGGCCGCTGTCCCTGGCGACGGGCAACCTGCTGCGCTCGGATTTGCCAGAAAACCAGTTGAACATGGCCATGATGCGTTGTCTTTAAAGAATGCGATGCCATGGTCTGGCACGCGTAGCAACAAGGTGCAATAGAAACACCCAACGATTGACGAACAGTGTAAATTAAGAAAATGGGAATGACCAGGGGAAAGCCGATGTTCACTGGGCATGCTTGGCGGGGCCGTGCACCGTAAACCCGCTGCGCAAGCTACTTTCCGATACAAAATTTCGAAAAAATTTCACCCAGCAAATCATCGGGCGTGAACTGCCCGGTGATGTCGCTCAAATGCAGTTGCGCCTGACGCAAATCTTCGGCCAGCAGGTCAAGGGCCGGACTGGGCAGCTGCAGCTGACTAGATGCCCTGCCCAATTGTTCATCCACCTCTGCCAAAGCACGCACGTGCCGCTCCCGCGCCATGAACACGCCCTCGGGTGCCGATTGCCAGCCAACCGCGCGGAGCAACTGCTCTCGCAGGGCCTGCAGGCCGTGGCCTGTCCTGGCCGAAATCACCACGCCTGCGCTACCGGGTGGTGGCGCTGCATCGGATTTGTTCCAAACGTCGATGATGGGGGTTTTTTGGGGTAGCATCGACGCTAGGGACGCCTGAATTCGTGCATCAGCAGCTATGTAATCCATAGCGCTTTGCTGCGTCAAATCATGTAAAAAAAGCACCGCATCTGCGCTTTGAATTTCATCCCATGCACGCTCAATACCGATTTTTTCAACCTCGTCCAGCGCTTCGCGCAAGCCCGCGGTGTCCACCACATGCAAGGGCACGCCATCGATCTGGATCAGTTGCGAAACCTTGTCGCGCGTGGTGCCAGCCACCGGCGTGACGATGGCCAGCTCAGCCCCTGCCAGTGCGTTGAGTAGCGAGCTTTTGCCCGCGTTGGGTTGTCCGGCGATCACCACCTTGATGCCCTCGCGCAAGATGCTGCCCTGCTGCGCCTTGCGCATCACACCGGCCAGTGTGGCATGCAGGCGCTCCAGTTGGCCCTGCGCATCGGCTTTTTGCAAAAAATCGATGTCTTCTTCGGGGAAATCAAGCGTGGCCTCTACCAGCATGCGCAGGTGAATCAATTGGCTCAGCAGCGTATTCACGGCGGCTGAGAACTCGCCCGACATGGAGCGTGCCGCAGAGCGCGCAGCAGTTTCGGTACTGGCATCGATCAGATCGGCAATCGCCTCGGCCTGGGCCAGGTCGATCTTGTCATTCAAAAAAGCCCGCTCTGTAAATTCGCCCGGCTGCGCAACGCGCAAGGCCGGGAGCGCCTGCAGGCAGCGTGCCAGCAGCAATTGCAGCACCACCGGCCCGCCGTGGGCTTGCAGCTCCAGAACATCTTCACCGGTATACGAATGCGGCGCCGGGAAATAAATCGCTAGCCCCTTGTCAATGGCGCGGCCTGTCGCATCCAGGAACGGCAAGTAGGTGGCTTGACGGGCTTGCAGGGACTTGTTGCAGACCGCCTGAATGACCGCGTCCAGGTCTTTGCCCGACACGCGCACCATGCCCACCGCACCCCGGCCTGGTGCGGTGGCAATGGCAACGATGGGGTCTTGATGGCGAGCGAGCACGATACTGCAATATTAATAAAAAAGGCCGCTGAGCGGCCCTTTTTTGTTACCCAAACTTGGGCAAGTTAAATTGCGGCGGTACACCCATCCGTGTATTGATCACCCACTGCTGGGCGATCGACAAGATGTTGTTGGTGATCCAGTACAGCACCAGGCCGGACGGGAAGAAGAAGAACATCACGCTGAAAATCAGCGGCATGAACCACATCAGCTTGGCCTGCATCGGGTCTGGTGGTGCCGGATTCAGCGCCGTTTGCAGCATGGTAGTCAGCGTCATCACCACCGGCAAAATAAAGTAAGGGTCAGGAGCCGACAGGTCCTTGATCCACAGAACCCAGGGTGCTCCGCGCATTTCAACACTGGACAGCAGCACCCAGTACAGGGCGATGAACACCGGGATTTGAACCATGATGGGGAAGCAGCCACCCATCGGGTTGACTTTTTCGTCCTTGTAAATTTTCATCATCTGCTGCTGCATTTCCTGCGGCTTGTCTTTGAGGCGCTCACGCATTTCCATGATTTTCGGGTTGATGGCCTTCATCTTGGCCATGCTGGCGTAGGCCTTGGCGTTGAGCCAGTAAAACGCGATTTTCAAAAGCAACACCAGCGCCACAATGGACCAGCCCCAGTTTTGAATGAAGCCGTGTAGTTTGTCGAGCAGCCAGTAGAGGGGTTTGGCCAAAATTGTCAGCCAGCCGTAGTCTTTGACCAGCTCTAGGCCTGGGGACAGTTTTTCTAGCATGTTTTCTTCTTGCGGGCCAACAAAAAGCTTGGATTCGATGGTTTTGCTGGTACCCGGTGCTATGTCACCCATGCCAGTGATCATGCCAACAGCATACAAATTATTGTCAACCTTGCGCTCAAACAAATCACGTTTGATGCCGTCGCCCAACAACCAGGCCGACGCAAAGTAGTGCTGCACCATGGCCACATAGCCGTTGGTGGCCTGTTTTTCAACGTCAACCTTGCCTTTTTCGATGTCCTTGAACTCGATCTTCTGGTATTTCTTGGCCTCTGTATAAACCGCTGGGCCCGTGAAGGTCGAATAAAACGACGACTCGCCCACGGGTGGGTTGCCGTCTCGCACCAACTGCATGTACAGCTGTGGCGATACAGCCGCGCTTCCGGTGTTGATGACTTCGTGGCGAACCGCGATGTCATACGCACCGCGTTTGAGGGTGTAGGTCTTGACCAGCTTCACGCCGCCCAGGTCTGGCGACTCAAACTTGACGACCAGTTCGTTTTGGCCTGCCGCCAGCGCCCGCTCGCCAGATACCGCCGTCATGGGTGTTTTGTGTGTCGGCAATGCCGCACCGCCACTAGCAGCAATCAAGCCCGTTTGAGCGACATAAACACGGCCCGCATTTTCGTCAAGCAGCACAAAACCGGCATTTTTGTCGGTCATGTCTTTGAATTTGTTGAAGGACGATTTAACCAGTGACCCGCCTTCGGTGTCGAAGGTCAGTGAAAAGACATCCGTGCTGACAAGCAGCTTTTCACGTTTCGCCGTTGCAGGCGCTCCAAGCGGAACGGCCGCCGGGCTGCTGGTGGGCGACGGCACGCCAGGCGTGTTGGTTGCTGGCACCGCCGCTGAGCTGTTGCCGGGCGCCGCAGATGTTGCGACGACCGTGCTGGCGGGGACGGGTTTCGGAAAGAAGGTCGCGTTCTTGCCGTTAAACACTTGCCATTGGTCCCACAAAAGAACCATGGAAAAACCAAAAATCACCCACAAAATGGTGCGGCGGATGTCGTTCATGACGTTTTCTTTTCTGAGGAAAGGGGTGATGTCCCTGATGTCGCCAGAGGCGCAACCAGACGGGAAAAAAGACCATTAACGGGCACAGGATCGTGGCCGCCCTGGCACCACGGTTGGCAGCGTGCCAGCCGGTAAAACGTCAGGGCGCTGCCGTGCACTGCACCATGCTGCTGGAGGGCTTGCAGGCTGTAAGCAGAACAGGTGGGTTCAAACCGGCAGGCGTTGCCCAGCCAGGGGCTGAGCAACAGACGGTAGGCCCTGACCAGACCCATTAAAAATTGCTGTGGTGAACGAAAAAGCGCCAGGCACAGGTTTCTCATGCAACCGTTTCCTGTGGGTGTACAGCGGCTAAAGCAGTTTGCATCAAAACCAGCAATTCAGCACGAACCGCTTCTTTCAGGGCGCAAGACGATGCGCTGGCAAACACCTGACGCGAGAACTCACGGCGTAGCCTGACCAGAAATGCTGCTGGCGAACCGGCGGGTGTCGAGGCGTTCTGGAGGCACGAGCTCACGGTATAAATCTGCCTTTTGATGGTGTTGCGTGTGACCGCACGTTTGGCCCACCGCTTGGGCACCATGGCGCCAATCCAGGTGCCATTGACGGAAAATAGCGACCGCTCGTTTTTGCTGACTTGGGAGTCAAGCGCGAGCCGATGCATTGCAAAGTGCGTGCTTTTGGCAACCAGGCCGCCTGCCAGGGCCGCCTGAAACTGAGGGCGGGTCTTAAAGCGCTGCATTGCAGGTCACAACCATCACTGCTGCAACCAGACTTGGAGCGTACCAAATCTGGCAACGTCTGGTTGCAATGCCAGCTTATACAGCCAGACGCTTGCGACCTTTGGCGCGGCGGGCAGCAATCACGGCGCGACCGCCGCGTGTTTTCATGCGCGTCAGAAAACCGTGGGTCCGGGCGCGTTTGACTTTGGAAGGTTGATAGGTGCGTTTCATGATGTGTCCAGCTACTTGGCTTGAAATTTGTTCCTGATGACTATCAGGGAAACCCACGATTATCGCTGATTTTTCAATGATGGCAATAACCTGCGTCCGCCATTGACTGTAAAAGATGAAATGCGTTTATCCTTCCTTGACGTGGCCACGTCTTGGCCAGCTACTTGGGTAAAGCGCGCAAAAACTCAAAAAGCCCTCGACCCAGGCGGCCAGAAGCGGCATTTCAAATTTTGTGGATAACTAGTAGATTGCCGCTACAATTCCGGCAAACCAAATGACAGCTATCCACAACCTCCATGAGTGACGCCGCGCCGCTCTATCCCAGCCAGGACTTGTGGCAAGCCTGTGTTGATCTTCTGGCGCAAGAACTGCCAGAGCAACAGTTCAACACCTGGATCCGCCCACTTGCGGCCGTGGTCGCCCATGACCTGTCCCGCATCACGATTCAGGTCGGCAACCGCTTCAAGCTGGACTGGATCAGAGCACAGTATGGTTCACGTATCGCCGCGCTGCTCGAGAAGATTTCTGGCCATCAAATAACACTTGAGTTAGCACTCGCTCCGCGTGGAATCCCCTCCAGATCGTTGATTGTTGCCAGCGGCTTTGAGGCTTCTGCCGTCATGGAGCCAACCGACATGGTCCCGTCGGACGAAGCTTCTGGCACGCCGTTCAAGAACCGGCTGAACAGCGCATTGACTTTTGACAACCTGATTGAAGGCACGGCAAACCGAATGGGCCGGGCCGCCGCCATGCATGTGGCCAGCAGCCTGGGCCAGCTTTATAACCCCCTGTTTATCTACGGCGGCGTTGGTCTGGGCAAGACGCACCTGATGCATGCGATTGGCAACAAACTGCTGGTAGATAACCCGCAAGCCAAAGTTCTCTACATCCACGCAGAACAATTTGTGTCTGATGTGGTTAAGGCTTACCAGCGCAAAACTTTTGATGAATTCAAGGAGCGCTATCACTCTCTGGACCTGCTGCTGATCGACGACGTTCAGTTTTTTGCCAACAAGGACCGAACGCAAGAAGAATTTTTCAATGCGTTCGAAGCTTTGCTAACCAAAAAGTCGCATATTGTGATGACCAGCGACACCTATCCCAAGGGTTTGACAGACATTCACGAGCGCCTTGTGTCCCGGTTTGATTCAGGCTTGACCGTGGCTATCGAGCCGCCGGAGCTTGAAATGCGGGTCGCTATCTTGATTCGCAAGGCCGAGGTGGAACTCGCCGTCATGCCTGAAGAAGTGGCTTTTTTCGTCGCCAAAAATGTGCGATCGAATGTGCGTGAGCTCGAAGGTGCGCTGCGCAAAATCCTGGCGTACTCGCGTTTTAACCAGAAGGAAATATCGATTCAGCTGGCGCGTGAAGCGCTGCGCGACTTGCTGTCCATACAAAACCGGCAAATTTCTGTTGAAAACATTCAAAAGACAGTAGCCGACTACTACAAGATCAAGGTCGCTGACATGTATTCCAAGAAGCGGCCTGCCAGCATTGCCCGACCGCGCCAGATTGCCATGTATCTGGCCAAAGAGCTCACCCAAAAGAGCCTGCCTGAGATTGGTGAGTTGTTTGGTGGCCGCGATCACACCACTGTTCTGCATGCGGTGCGCAAAATGTCTGCCGAACGCCAGCAGATGACTGAGCTGAATCAGCAACTGCATGTGCTTGAACAAACCCTGAAGGGTTAAAGAGACATCAACCATGCAAATTCAGGGCTTTCACTTAAGGCGCACAAGTTTGGGTATAACTTTTGAACAACCCCCCAGTTATCCACAGGCGAGTGACCTTTCTCAAAGTTGTTCATTTTTTGGATGCAGTCTGAAGACACTTGCAACACAGGGTTAAACAGTCATCAAGTACATGATTAAAAAGGGGAAAATAGCTTTATTCACAGAAAAGAGCCTCCCTTACTACTACTACTAATTTGAATTAAAGAATTAAACAGAAACAAAAGAGGAAGTCATGATCGTTCTGAAAGCTACCCAAGATAAAATTTTGTCAGCCCTGCAATCGGTCGCTGGCATTGTCGAGCGCAGGCACACGTTGCCTATCCTTGCCAACGTCCTGATTCGTAAAACGGGTTCACAGCTTCAGCTCACCACCAGTGACCTCGAAATTCAGATCAGGACCACCGCCGAGATGGATGGTGATAGTGGCAACTTCACCACCACAGTCGGCGCACGCAAGCTGATCGACATTCTGCGGTCGATGCCCAGTGATCAGATGGTGTCACTTGAATCCGCACAAAACAAGCTGATTCTGAAAGGTGGCAAGAGCCGCTTCACCCTGCAAACCATGCCCGCAGAAGATTTTCCTTTGGTTCAGGAAGCCGCCAACTTTGGTCCGGCTTTCTCGGTACCGCAAAAAGTGTTGAAGGACCTGCTCAACCAGGTGTCGTTTGCGATGGCGGTGCATGACATTCGTTACTACCTCAACGGTATCTTGTTTGTGGCTGAAGGCAAACAGCTGAGTCTGGTATCGACGGACGGTCACAGGTTGGCTTTTTCATCGGCCATGCTTGATGTGGAAGTGCCCAAGCAAGAGGTGATTTTGCCGCGCAAAACCGTGCTTGAAATGCAGCGCCTGTTGAGCGACAAGGAAGGCGCGATTGAAATGCAGTTTGCGGGTAACCAGGCCAAGTTCAGTTTTGAAGGCATGGAATTTGTCACCAAGCTGGTCGAAGGCAAGTTTCCCGATTACAACCGAGTGATTCCCAAGAACCACAAAAACATCATCACGCTGGGCCGCGTGCCCTTGCTGGCCAGCCTGCAGCGCACAGCTATTTTGACAAGCGAAAAATTCAAGGGCGTACGCCTGAACATTGAACCTGGCACTCTGCGCGTGGCCTCCAACAATGCCGAGCAGGAAGAAGCAGTGGACGAGCTGGACATTGACTACGCAGGTGAAGAAATCGAAATTGGTTTCAACGTCACTTACCTGATCGATGCACTGGCCAATATGGACCAGGACATGGTCAAGATGGAACTGGCTGACTCCAATAGCTCAGCCCTGCTCACCATTCCCGACAATGCGACTTTCAAATACGTCGTGATGCCGATGCGAATTTAAGTCTTCACGCAAGACGCGCCAATGACACAAACCCGCTGCCAACACACACCAACAGCGGGTTTGGTCATTCCAGAGATTGAAGAAACCGCGAGATAAGACCGACATGACCGAAGAAAACAAGCCCAGTGACTCTGTAGAGCCCATCAACAACGATGCGCTCGTCAACGTCAACAATGGTGCAGCAGGCGAAGACAGTTCCAACTTTCAGCCCAAGATTGACACCAATCAGGCCGGTGCATCCGAAGCCTACGGTGAGGGCTCCATCCAGATCCTTGAAGGCCTGGAAGCCGTGCGTAAACGCCCAGGAATGTATATCGGTGATACGTCGGATGGAACGGGCTTGCACCACTTGGTGTTTGAGGTCGTCGACAACTCCATTGACGAATCACTGGCCGGTCACTGTGATGACATCGTCGTGACCATCCATACGGACAATTCCATCAGCGTGACGGACAACGGTCGCGGTATTCCCACGGGCATCAAGATGGATGACAAGCACGAGCCCAAACGCTCTGCTGCCGAGATTGCTTTGACCGAGCTGCACGCAGGCGGCAAGTTCAACCAGAACAGCTACAAGGTATCGGGCGGTCTGCACGGCGTGGGCGTGAGCTGTGTGAACGCACTGAGCAAAATGCTGCGGCTGACGATCAGGCGCGACGGCAAAGTGCACGTGATGGAGTTTTCAAAAGGCTTCGTGCAGAACCGCATCATTGAAAAGATCGACGGTGTGGAAGTGTCTCCGATGAAGGTGATGGGTGAAACAGACAAGCGCGGCACAGAAGTTCATTTTTTACCCGACCTCGATATTTTTCAAACCAACTCTGATTTTCATTATGAGATATTGAGCAAGCGCCTGCGCGAGCTGAGCTTTTTGAACAACGGCGTGAAGATTCGCCTGAAAGACGAGCGTACTGGCAAGGAAGACGACTTTGCAGGCGCCGGCGGTGTGAAGGGTTTTGTTGACTTCATCAACAAGGGCAAAACCATTTTGAACCCGAATGTGTTTGCCGCCATGGGTGATCGCCAAAGCGACCAGGGCACCAACATTGGCGTCGAGGTTGCGATGCAGTGGAACAGCGGCTACAGCGAGCAGGTGCTTTGCTTTACCAACAACATTCCGCAGCGCGATGGCGGCACGCACCTGACCGGCCTGCGTGCGGCCATGACGCGCGTGATCAACAAATACATTGACGACAGCGAGATTGCCAAAAAGGCAAAAGTAGAAGTCACTGGCGACGACATGCGTGAAGGCCTGTGCTGCGTGCTGAGCGTGAAAGTACCCGAGCCTAAATTTTCAAGCCAGACGAAAGACAAGCTGGTGTCAAGCGAAGTACGCGGCCCGGTGGAAGACATTGTCAGCAAGCTGCTGCACGACTATCTGCAAGAGCGTCCAGCAGACGCCAAAATAATTGTTGGCAAAATTATTGAGGCAGCGCGCGCGCGCGAAGCCGCCCGCAAGGCACGCGACATGACGCGCCGCAAAGGCGTTCTCGACGGCATGGGCTTGCCCGGTAAGCTGGCCGACTGCCAGGAAAAAGATCCGGCGATGTGTGAGATCTACCTGGTCGAGGGTGACTCTGCAGGTGGCTCTGCCAAACAGGGTCGCGACCGCAAGTTTCAGGCGATTTTGCCGCTGCGCGGCAAGATTTTGAACGTTGAAAAAGCGCGTTATGAAAAGCTGCTGACCAGCAACGAAATCCTGACGCTGATCACCGCCCTTGGTACCGGTATTGGCAAGGCTGGTGGCAGCACCGGTAGTGATGATTTCAATGTGGCCAAGCTGCGTTATCACCGCATCATCATCATGACCGACGCGGACGTTGACGGCGCGCACATCCGTACCTTGCTGCTCACGTTCTTTTACCGCCAGATGCCTGAGCTGGTCGAGCGCGGCCATATCTACATTGCCCAGCCACCGCTGTACAAGGTCAAGGCAGGCAAGGAAGAGCAATACCTCAAGGACACTGGCGCTCTCGACACCTTCCTTCTGCGCATTGCTTTGAAAGATGCATCGGTGCAAACCGGCGGCGAAGGCAGTACTGTATTGACAGGCGACACACTGGCCGAGCTGGCGCGCAAGCACCAGCTGGCCGAGTCGGTGATTGCCCGGCTGCGCGGCTTTATGGATGCTGAGGCGCTCAAGGCGATTGCCGATGGCGTGCAGCTGAACCTGGACACCGTGGCTGATGCCGAAGTATCCGCGGCTGCGCTGCAACAGTTCTTGCCCACCGCTGAAGTGGCGGGCGAGTTTGATGTGCGCACCGACAAGCCGATTTTGCGCATCAGCCGTCGCCACCATGGCAATGTGAAAAGCAGCGTGTTAACGCAAGACTTTGTGCACGGTGCCGACTACGCCATGCTGGCCGATGCAGCCGCCACCTTCAAAGACCTGATTAGCGAAGGCGCCAAGGTGATGCGTGGCGAGGGCGAGCGTCAGAAGGAAGAAAAAGTCAGCGACTTCCGCCAGGCCATGAAGTGGCTGGTCGGCCAGGCTGAAAACGCCACGTCACGCCAGCGCTACAAGGGCCTGGGTGAGATGAACCCGGCCCAGCTGTGGGAAACCACCATGGACCCCACCGTGCGCCGTCTGCTGCGTGTGCAGATTGACGACGCGATTGAGGCTGACCGCGTCTTCACCATGCTGATGGGCGACGAGGTGGAGCCGCGCCGCATCTTCATCGAAACCAATGCGCTGCGCGCTGCCAATATTGACGTTTGAAATGACCGCCATGAACGACACGACACCAGTCACCACTGCACCCACCGAGCGCCCCGCCCTGCCCGACCAGCTCTCCACCGACGTGCGCAGCAAGCACCACGTCAAGGCTATTTTTGAACATAACATCGGCATCCGATTCAATGACAAGGAACGCTTTGATGTGGAGGAGTACTGCATCAGCGAAGGCTGGATCAAAGTGCCTGTCGGCAAAAAGGTTGACCGCAAAGGCTTCCCCCTGACGATCAAGCTCAAAGGCAAAGTCGAGGCGTTTTACAAGTAGGGCAGAAAACAGGCGCTATTAAATCAATAGCTGCTAGCGCATGTATCCATTGGCCTGGAGGTCGATTTGATGCCAAAAAACGGCCTTTTCAGGGCGTTTTACATTGTCTTGATGCGCGCGACCATCTCTTCGGCAAACGTCACAAACGCCTGCGCGCCTTTGGACGCCGGGTCAAACACAACCCCCGGCAAACCGTAGCTGGGTGCTTCGGCCAGGCGCACATTGCGCGGTATCACGGTGTTGAACACCTTGTCGCCAAAATGATCCTTGAGCTGCTCACTGACCTGCTGCTGCAGCGTGATGCGCGGGTCAAACATGACGCGGAGCAAACCAATGATGGCCAGGTCTTTGTTCAGGTTGGCATGCACCTGCTTGATGGTGTTGACCAGGTCCGTCAGGCCTTCGAGCGCAAAGTACTCGCACTGCATCGGCACGACCACCCCGTGGGCGCAGCACAGGCCGTTCAGTGTCAGCATGCTGAGAGATGGCGGGCAGTCGATCAGCACAAAGTCGTAATGGCCGTCCACGTCAGCCAGGGCGAGCTTGAGGCGCTTTTCGCGCCGCTCCACATCGACCAGTTCCACCTCGGCCCCGGCCAGCTCGCGGTTGGCGCCCAGAATGTCGTAGCTGCAACCGCCGTCGATCAGCTTCTGGCTGGTGACTTTGGCCTCAAGAATTGTCGCTGATTCGAGCAGCACGTCGTAGACCGTGTATTCAAGTTTGCGCTTGTCCACGCCGGAGCCCATGGTCGCATTGCCCTGCGGGTCCAGGTCAATCATCAGCACCCGCTGGCCGACCTTGGCCAAGCCTGCTGCCAGGTTAACGGTGGTGGTGGTCTTGCCGACACCGCCTTTTTGATTGGCAACGCAAAAGATTTTGGCCATTTTTATTATTTTTGTAAAAGAGAAGTTATTTGGAGATCGCGAGTTTCAATCCGAAGCCAATCAGAAAGACGCCCGCAGCCTTGTTCAGAAAGCCTGAGATTTTAGGATTGGCGCGAATGCGCTCGGCAAAAAAGGTGGTCAGCAGGACAGACGTCAGCCCATACAAGAAAGTCAGCACGGCAATCGTGGCAGCCATTACAACAAACGTCGTCATGCCTTGGTGAGTTTTGGGGTCCACAAACAGTGGAAAGAACGCCATGTAAAACACAATTGCCTTGGGGTTGAGCAGCGTGATAAACAAAGCCTGGCGAAAGTAGTGACGCGGCTTGATGTGCAAAATGGGCGCATCGCCGGGTTGAACCATCAGCATCTTGATGCCCAGCCAGGCTAGGTATACCGCACCCACCCATTGCACCAAATGAAAGGCGGTTGGGTATGCCGCCATCACAGCGGACACACCAGCGACCGCCGCCCACAGCAACATCTGGTCACCCGCAATCACGCCAAAGGTCGCGCCCAGCCCCCCGGCTATCCCACCTTTGCTGGTCGAGGTGATCAAGGCCAAATTGCCCGGGCCGGGGATCAGCAGAAAGACAAGGATGGCAGCTGCAAAAGATGCGTAGTCTGCAATGCCAAAAAATGAGCCGGACATGGGGTGTTTCCTGTGAGAGAGGACTTGAGTTTACGACACCGACTTTTCACGCATCCACACAATGCACCGCTCTGCATCGAGCCCCGGCACCTGCAGATGTTCCACGTGAAACACATCAATTGCGGCAGGCAGCGCCGCCAGCTCGTCGGCAGGGTGCTTGCCCTTCATGGCCATCCACACGCCATTTGGCGCAAGCGCTTTGGCTGACCATTGTGTGAAGTCAGGCAGAGAGGCAAATGCTCGGGAGCAGATCACGTCAAAGGACTGGTCGATGTTTTCAACACGGGCATGCAGACCCGCGAGGTTGGGCAACTTCAACTCCAGCGCCGCCTGCTTGATAAACGTTGCTTTTTTGGCGACGGTATCCACACAAGTCACGGTAATTGCCGGGCAGCAAATGGCGATGACCACGCCCGGTAACCCTGCACCCGAACCTACATCCAGCAGCTTGCCGTGCGCCAATTGCTTTTGCAGCGGCGCAACGGAGGCCAGGCTGTCGAGTAAATGGTGCGTCATCATCTCGGCCGGGTCGCGCACCGCGGTCAGGTTGTAGACCTTGGTCCACTTGGCAATCAGCTTCAGATAGTCCAGTAGCTGGCCAACTTGCTGGTCATTCAGCTCAAGTTGCAGTTGCTTCAGTCCGGCGCGAAGGGTCGCCTCTTCGCCGCTCATGCCTCAGCTTTTTCAAGCAGGGCCAAGGGCGTCGTATTTTTCCACAGGTTTTTCTTCAGATGCACCAGCAACAGCGACACGGTGGCAGGCGTGATGCCAGAGATGCGCGACGCCATGCCCAGTGTTTCTGGCCGGTGTTTGGCCAGTGTCTGACGCGCCTCAAAGCTCAGGGCCTGCACCTGCAGATAGTCCAGCTCGGGTGGGAGCTTCAGGTTTTCATAGTGCGCTGCGCGCTCTACTTCAACCTTCTGCAGGTCAATGTACCCAGCATATTTGGCGGTGATCTCGATTTGTTCGATCACGCTCTTCATCATGCTTTGGTTATCTAGCGCTGAAATATCGGGTGCGCCGTACTTGCCGCCGTCCAGGCTCATCAGTCCCGCGTAGTTGACATCGGGCCGTCTCAAGAGGTCGGCCAGGTTGTATTCCCGCTCAATCGCCTTGCCCAGCACCCGCTCGGCCTCTGCCAGTGGCAGGTTGTTCGGGTTCACCCAAATGCTTCTCAAGCGCTGTGTTTCACGTGAAACAGCATCGCGCTTTCGGTTAAAAGCGTCCCAGCGCGCATCGTCAACCAGGCCCAGCTCCCTGCCCTTTTCGGTTAGGCGCATGTCGGCGTTGTCCTCGCGCAGCATCAAGCGAAACTCGGCCCGGCTCGTAAACATGCGGTACGGCTCCGTCACACCCTTGGTGATCAGGTCATCGACCAGCACGCCCAAATAGGCTTCGTCGCGCTTGGGCAGCCAAGCCTCTTTGCCCTGGCATTGCAGCGCAGCGTTAATGCCGGCAAACATGCCCTGCGCCGCCGCCTCTTCGTAGCCCGTGGTGCCGTTGATCTGCCCGGCAAAAAACAGGCCGCTGATGGCTCGGGTTTCAAAGCTGGTTTTCAGGGCGCGTGGGTCAAAGTAGTCGTATTCAATCGCGTAGCCTGGCCGCAAGATGTGGGCGTCTTCCATGCCGACCATCGAGCGCACCAGCTCGTACTGAATGTCAAACGGCAGACTGGTCGAGATACCGTTGGGGTAAATCTCGTGTGTGGTGAGACCTTCGGGCTCCAGGAAAATCTGGTGCGCGTCCTTGTCGGCAAAGCGGTTGATCTTGTCTTCCACACTCGGGCAGTAGCGCGGGCCCACGCCGTCAATCTTGCCGGTAAACATCGGGCTGCGGTCAAAGCCGCTGCGAATGATGTCGTGCGTGCGTGCGTTGGTGTGGGTGATGTAGCACGGCACCTGCTCTGGGTGCTGAATGTTGCCGCCCATAAAACTGAACACGGGCACATCGCCCGGTGTACCGCCAGGCATGCCATCCCCGGGCTGCGCAATGCACTTGCTGAAGTCAATCGTGCGGCCGTCAATGCGCGGCGGCGTGCCGGTTTTCAGGCGACCTTGTGGCAGCTTGAGCTCTTTCAGCCGCGCACTCAACGACACCGCAGGCGGGTCGCCCGCCCTGCCCGCTGAATAGTTTTGCAGGCCGACGTGGATTTTGCCGTCGAGAAAAGTCCCCGCCGTCAGCACCACGGTGCGGCTGCGAAATTTGATGCCGACCTGCGTCACCGCACCCACCACCCGGTCGCCTTCCACCATCAGGTCGTCCACCGCCTGCTGAAACAGCCACAAATTCGGCTGGTTCTCCAGCATCCGGCGAATCGCTGCCTTGTACAAAATGCGGTCAGCCTGTGCCCGGGTAGCCCGCACCGCCGGTCCCTTGGAGCTGTTCAAGATGCGGAACTGAATGCCGCCCTCGTCGGTGGCCAGCGCCATCGCACCGCCCATCGCGTCGACTTCTTTCACCAAATGGCCCTTGCCAATGCCGCCAATCGAGGGGTTGCAGCTCATCTGGCCCAGCGTTTCGATGTTGTGGCTCAAAAGCAAAGTCTTGCAGCCCATGCGTGCGCTGGCCAGCGCGGCCTCGGTACCGGCATGGCCACCGCCAACCACGATCACGTCAAATTCTTGGGGGTAGAACATAGCTTGCCTTTTATCCGTTCTCAATCAATTCAGTCGCCACGCCCATGGCGCGCGCCACCTGTGCTTGGCGCCTGTCCGCCGTCACAAACAAATCCACTCGTGCCGCCATGGCGCTGCCCACATGCAATGCGTCCATGCCGCGCAGCGGGCCTTGCTCCATCGCCGCAAAGGCAAAGCGCTCGACCCGCGCGTCCAGCGGTACCAGCGTCATGTCAGCCACATCGCTTTGTGCGGCGTCCCAGGCGCGGTCAAACTCGGCGGCGGGCAGGCTGCCCTCGCGGCGGCGGCGCAGCAGTGCGGACGCCACCTCGGTTTTGCAGTGTGCCGCCACCAGCAGCTCGCTGGCTGATGCAAACAGCGCCAGCACGCGATGGCGCCCGGCCTCGCTGGCGTAGCGCTTGGTCAGCGCCGAGGCGTCAAACATCAGGCGTGCCTCGCCATCGCGGGCGATAACGGCTGCCACTGGCGATGCGGCAGAGGACGTTGCCGCGCTCCCCACCACTGCACGCCTTACCATGGCGCTTCGTTGCGCTCATCCAGCACAGCCTGCGACAACGATGCGCCGGCGCTGAGCACCACCGGCTCGAATGGCCGCTTCCAGCTAGGCACTTTTTTCACGGCATCCGAGGCCATCGGCACCAGCTCCGCCACCGGTTTGCCATGCCGCAAAATGCGCACGGTTTCGCCCTTCTCGACCAGGTCAATCATGGCCGAGGTGTTGGCGCGGAACTCACTCAAGGGAACGCTGATGGGGATGGTTTGCATTTTGTACAAAATGGGTTGTTTTGTACATTTTACGCCATGTTCTGCTGGTGTGACCGAAACTACCTAGAAACCGCCTGTCACAGCAGGGGTAGAGTGCTTTAACTTTTTCAGGTGTCCCATGCAGCCCATTACCCGCCGTACAGCGCTCACAACAGCCACCACGTTCGCCGCTGTCAACGTCTTCCCCGCCATCGCCCAGACCGCCTGGCCCAGCAAACCCATCCGCCTTCTGGTGCCTTTTGCCCCCGGCGGCAGCTCTGAAATTGTGGCGCGGTCTGCGGCCAACGAGCTCAGCAAAAGCCTGGGCCAGGCGGTATTTGTTGAAAACAAGCCCGGCGCCAGCGGCAACATTGCCATGGCCGAATGCGCCCAAAGCACCGATGGCCACACGCTCATCCTGGGCCACATCGGTACCTTTGCGGTCAATCCGTTTATCTTTGACAAACTGCCGTTTGACACCAACAAAGACTTCAAACCCATCTCACTGCTGGCCAAGGTGCCCAGCCTGTACGTGGTGAATGCCGACGTGCCCGCCAAAAACCTGAAGGAGTTCATCGCCCTGGCCAAGGCAAAACCCGGCAAGCTCAACTACGGTTCGGCTGGCAACGGCAGCGCCGGGCATCTGGCGTTTGAGTATCTGAAAATGGTCTCAGACACCTTTGTTCTGCACGTGCCCTACCGGGGCACGGGCCCACAACTGACTGACTTGCTAGCTGGCAGATTGGATGCCGCCGCCGTAGGCGCGCCAGCGATTTTGGCGCACATCAAGTCCGGTAAGCTGCGCTGCATTGCCACTGGCACGTCGGCCCGGCTGGCGCTGCTGCCCGACGTGCCCACCGTAGCCGAAAGCGGCTACCCCGGCTTTGAAATGACCCAGTGGTACGGCCTGAACGCCCCGGCCAACATGCCGCCTGAGGCCATCGCCAAAATAGCCGACGCCTGCGCCAAAGCCATGAAAAACGCGCTGGCCACCGAGCGCTTGCGCGGCGACACCGCCCTGCCCGTGGGCGACACGCCAGCCCAGTACGCCGCCTTTATCAAAACCGAACAGGCACGCTGGAAGCTGGTGGCCGCGCGCGCCAAAATCAAACCGGACTGAATTTGGTTTGCTATCTATTCAGGAGCTGCTCGCGCACATATCTATTGGCTCGGAGGCCTAAAGGGCACCCGAAAAGGCACTTTTAGCCGTTTTCCAGCGGCTTTCAGGCCGCGACCAGCCGCAACGCGGTGATTTCTGACGGTGCGCCAAAGCGTTTGGGTGGCCCCCAGTAACCCGTGCCCCGGCTGGTGTACACCCACAAGGCGTTCAGCCTGTTTAACCCGGCCGTAAATGGCTGCTGAAGTGGCACAAACAAATTCCACGGCCAAAACTGCCCGCCGTGCGTGTGGCCCGACAACTGCAAGTCAAACCCCGCCTGCGCCGCCGCTGCCGCACTGCGCGGCTGGTGCGCCAGCAGCACACGTACCAGCGCGGTGGCAGGCGCGCCCAGCATGGCCAGTGCCGGGTCACTGCGGTGGGTGGGGTCAAAGTGGTGGGCGCTGTAATCGGCCACGCCCGCCAGCACCAGCGGCGCCATGGTTTGTGAGTCCTCCTGCGCGTCAACATCCAGGCGCATGCCCACACTCTTGCCGTGAGAGCTGTGGTAGAGCACCACATGCTCATTCATCAGCACCGTCAGTCCCAGCCTGCGCAGCTCATGGATCCAGGCATGCGCGCCTGAATAATATTCATGATTGCCCGTCACAAAAAACGTGCCGTGGCGCGACTGCAAACCCGCCAGCGGCGCCACATGCCCCGCCAGCTCGGCCACCTTGCCGTCAACCAGGTCCCCGGTAATGGCCACCACGTCTGCACCCAGCGTGTTGACTTTGGCCACAATCCGCTGCAAAAACGCGTGCTTGATGGTCGGCCCCACATGCACATCACTGATCTGTGCCAGCGTAAAGCCGTGCAGCGCCGCCGGCAGCCCGGCAATCGGCACGTCCACCCGCACCACCGCAGGCGTGCGCCGCGCATTCAAAAAACCCAACACGGTAACAGCCAGTGCAAGCAGTGGCGTGGATTGGCCAGACAGTGTGCGCAAACTTTGCATGGGCAAACCAAGCCCCAAAGCATCAAGCCCCCAGGCCGCCAGCAGCAGCACGTCCCGCAAAACCGTCAAGACAAACATCGACGAGAACAAGCCCATCAGCAGCAGCCCCACCCAGCTCATGCGGTCAGCCCAAGGCTGCCTCAGCACCCGGCTGCCCAGCAGGCCCAGCGGCATCAACACCGCAGATAGCACCAGCCCCGCGCCCAGCACCCAGCCCCAGGGCGCGGCCAGCTCAGGCGCCAGCCGCAAGCCCACAAAGGCATGCAGCGCAGCAACAATAAAAACCAGCGGGTAGGAAGTCATGGGAGGCAGTTGGGCGCAGACGGGGGCTTATTCAAGTGCAATAACAATGCCCAATCACCTTACACTTCGGCTATGACCGTATCGCTGAATCAGCTTGAAAAAGCGCATGCCGCCCTGAAACGCGCCATCGCTGTGCACGATCGCGTGCAAATGGGCTCAGACATTGACCTGATAGAGACTACCCGCTCGGGTGTGATTCAAAACTTTGAAGTCGTGTACGAACAAAGCTGGAAAGTGCTACGCCGCTGGATGATGCATTACCTTGGCATACAAGAGTCAGACATCATGCAGCGCCGCCAACTCTACAGGCTGGCCGCAAAACATGGTCTGTTGAATGACGTGGAGGCGTGGTGGGACTTTCATGAGGCGCGCAACATGACGTCCCACACCTACAGCCCGCCAATTGCGCTGGAGGTAGCCGCAAAAGCCCGCTTGTTCGATACCGCCTGCGCCCAATTGATCAGCCAACTGAAAGCGCAGTCCGTTGATGACTAATTCTGCATCAGCCGCAGCGCGTGTACAGCTCCCAGCCGCACACTTGACGCTGGTACAAGCCATCCTTAGCGAGCATGTGCCGCAGGCCCGCGTTCTCGCATTTGGCTCACGTGCAGCGGGTACACCCCGCAAGTACTCAGACCTTGACCTGGCCATCATCCAGCCAGAGCCCTTAACCCTGCGCACCATCAGCCGCCTGAAAAGCGCCTTCGAAGACTCAGACCTGCCAGTATGTGTTGATCTGGTCGACTGGAACCGCGCAGACAGCGAGTTCAAAGCCATGGTGGCAAAGCAGGGAATGGTTGAGCTTTGAAGTGAGCGGCGGCAGCCGCTGTGTTTTTAATAGCTGCGCGCGCATATATCCATTGGTCTAGAGGCCAAAACCATACCCAAAAACAGCCGTTTAGCGGCCCGTAGCGCCCCGGCGCGACTGCGTCTGGTTGCCGCTGCCAATGTGCGCTTCACGGTCAGTGCGGCTGTCGGGCGTGCGCCTGGCCTCGTTTTTCTGGGTCAACGGTTGTTCGCCGACCTTGTTGTGGTCATTCGCCACCTTGCCAGTGTGCGGGGCTTGGTCATCGCGCAGGTGTAGCTTGGTTTTCATATCGGTTTCCTTCAGGGTTGGGGGCAGGTAAGCCGGTCAGGTTTGAGCCAGCCAAATTTATTGTGGGCAAGCGCATGGCCCAAGCCTGTCAGACAGCGCCGCGTGGCGGGCGGCGGCAAACCGATGGTGGCCAGGGAAGGCATGGTTGGGCTGCAGCACTGGCCGCATCAACCGCTATTAAATCGAGAGCTGCTTGCGCCCGTATTTATTAGGCTTGGGGCCAGAATGATGCCTGAAAATGACTTGGAAACGGTCAAAGTCCAAAAACGCAGGCTCCAATCCTAGGGCATTGGTCGCGCAAAGCACGTAGCGAAAACCCCGCAAGTTTCTGCGATTTTGACTGCGAAACCAAATGATGCTACTTTTTCCGACGTCTCTTTTTGCGGGGCTTCCCTATCACACGCTTAGTGTTGCGAGTCTGATATTCAACCGCTCTTTGCGCATCGATACCAATCCCCATCTCCTCCAAAAGCTGTTGCCGCTCCTTGACTTCAGTCTGATACATATGCACTCTCGTGAATGCAAGATTTCTAAGAAGAAATTTAGCAAGGGCCAAGGATTTAAAGTCCTCGTTAAGACTCTTGAGTTTTTCAAAAGGGATGGGCGTTGGAGTTTCCAAAGCACTTGAAATACCAATTAACTGATTTGCAGCTGTTGGGAACTCGCTCACATAACGATCTATCGCCGGCTGCAAGCTAGCTGAACCAATGCATCCACCCAAACGCCTAATAAACCAAAAGAGAAGCCAAGCTATAAACATAAATACAGCCTGCCTAGCAACTTCCTCAGTTTCAACTTTGTTGGTGGGCTTTTTCTTGTCCAGAAGATCCTTGATTTCACCAACAAACGATTCGGGGCTTGCAATTAACCCCTTTAATAGACGGTCTACGCCCCTTAAGCCACCATCAAACAACACCTTTAAAAGACGCTGTTTTTCAGCGCTATGCATAGAAGTCGCATTTGCCTTTATCGCACTACCAAGAATTTCAGCGCCTTTAAAAAGCGCATTTAATTCCGATAACATTTTAAGAATCTCACTCTCTGGGCTCGCGCTTCCGCGCAGCTCAACAGACTCTAACGCAGCACCTGTACTTAGGTCATCATGAACCAACTCATGGCGTTTACTCTCGGCCTTATCGATATCAAACACTAACTTGGCGGCGGTTCCGACAACGCTATTTAGCGGCTTATAGTGGCTAGCCAGCGTACGCTATTTGACGGAGTGGATGCATGGCGCGCTTGCAATCGTAGTCCGAGAATAACTTTATATGCGGCAGCTTTGGCACTAGTACAAAAGCACTTCAACCAAAGCTCGCCCGATAAGTCACAGGATCTAAAACACAGTGCTGGTCAAGTGAGCCCTTGAGGTCAAAAAGCCTTGGCGCTTTTCTAAACTCAAAAAGTCTGTAAAGGTGAAACTGCTCACGAGCACCCTGCGACAAGGCAAGCTCACCGCGAGATACAAAAAACGGTGTTGCCTGACCGAATGTTGTCGTCTTCACCTCGATAAAGCGTTCTTTTCCGTCTGCGTCAAAAGACAGTACGTCGTAACCTAAACCGTCGCCTTTTGATTTAGAAACGTGATCAACTTTATCTGCCAATTTGTGCGCACCAAGTGCGTTCAATCGCCAGTGCTCAAACTGCACGATGAACTCCTCACCCGCCAAACCCAGTGATTGGTTCTGCGCTTCGCGTTCCAAATAGTCGCGCTTTACAGCTTTGAAAAGCAGCGGGTTTATCGGTTCGCGAACGTGATGTTCTCTCTTTGGTGGATCTGACTTCACTTTTGCAAAGTCCGTGATTGTGGGCATTACTGCGGGTTGCTGTACGGCGGCCAAAGCCGCGTTGTCCAGCATGGTCTGCCCCCGAACTTGTTCCGCTGCAACGGTTGCTAAAAGCGCCTGGTAGTTTGATCTGGGTTTGTAGCCGCGAATGTATGGGAATCCAAGGTCAACCATTGCAGCACTGATATTGGCATGCTTGAACTCGATAGAGGGGTCAGAGCGACCTTGAAGCCTTTGCTTCAAATTTTCCCGATGGGTGGTTTTGTTGTAGCTTTGGCCAGCCAACTCTAAGGTCAGCATTTGCAAGTAATCAGCAACGATTGCTTCAACCTCTACACGTGACCAATCCATGTGGACTCCAAACAGTGATTTGTTTCAAGGCACTATCTTATTGCTTGGAATATTGAAAACAATGCCGATGGCGCCAACGAACAAACCACACAACCGTCCATTAAGTATGGCGCTTGACACCCTAATTTATTATGGTTAAATTAACCATATGAATGCAGTACGGATTTTCTACGACAAAGCACTTTTACCTGGCGGTGCAGTTGTAGAAATGACGATATGGCAATTGCCTCGCGCCACGCTGGAGCGACCGCATGGCTTGAAGTACAGCTTGTTTTATGGGTATGACGGCCAGCGCATTGTTGGCTATGACAACGAACGCGGCAAGGGTGATCACAAGCACCTTGGCACGCTGGAGCTTCGCTACAAGTTTGAATCGGTCGACAAAATGATTGCCGACTTTTTGCAAGACGTTGAAAGGATGAAAAATGAACCTTAACCCTAAACCCGCTCCTAAAGTTCAAGTCAACGTAGGCAGCCTGGCTGATATGGGCAAGCGCTTTGCCAGCGCGTGGAAGCAGGCCGAAGCGGGCGAGGCTGTTAACCAGACACACATCACCTTTTTAGATGTGCAGACGATGTTTGAAACCCTTTCGCCGCGCCGCCTTGATTTGCTGCGCCATGTACGCCAGCATGGGGCCGGCAATGTGCGTGCGCTGGCTCAAGCCCTGGGCCGTGACTACAAGAATGTTCATCAAGACGTGACCACGCTGCAATCGGCGGGCTTGCTGGTGCGCGATGGCCGCAAGCTGACGGCGCCTTGGGATGAGTTGCAGGCCAATGTGTCGTTGATGGCGGCTTGACGGCGTCAAAACAGTCTATTTAAGCGGTTTTCAGGTATCAAATCGGCCTCCGAGCCATTAGATATATGCGCAAGCAGCTCCTGATTTAATAGCAAGAACTGAGCTCTGCCTCAGTCGGTGTGTCCCACAGACCAGCTCGAAATCTACTCAGCCCGCGCCTTCTCGTGCCGCAAGAAAAACGCCAGCATCGCCGCTGATGCGTCGGGGCCGTCGGGGTCGGTGTAGCTGCCTTGGGCGCTGCCGCCTGACCACGCGTGGGGGCCGGCTTTGATGATCCAGCTTTCGACAAATGGTGTGCCGCTGGCGTTGCTGTACATGGTGCGCTCGGCGTGCTCTGGGTTGCCGGGGGTGCTGCTGCTTTCGATTTTGCTTTTGCTTTTGGCCAGGCTCAGGCCGGACGCTTTCAGTGCGGCCAGCGCTGCGTCGGCAATAAAGTCGCTGTTGTCCGGATGGACGGTGGTGTCTGCCGTGCCGTGAAAAACGATGGTTGGCAGTGCCGTTGTCTTGTGCCCCTTGGCACCGGAGCGCATGGCGCTAAAAGCAGACATCACGTCTTGCGCCGCGCCTGCGGCCAGGCCTGAATGCACGCCCACGGCGGCAAACAAGTCGGGGTACAGGCCGGCCACCACGGCAGCCATGGCGCCGCCTGCCGACAGGCCCGCCACATACACCCGTGCCGGGTCTGCACTGTGTTGCTTGATGATTTTTTGCGTCAGCGCGGCAATCATGCCGGGCTCGCCCCGGTCGGCTTGCTGGTGGCTGGGCTCAAACCAGTTCCAGCAGCGCATCGCGTTGCCACTGGTGGTTTGCTCGGGGTACAGCACCATGGTGTTGTGCTTGCCTGCCAGCGTGTTCATGGCGGTGCCGTTGGCAAAGTCAAGTGCGTCCTGCTTGCAGCCGTGCAGCAGCACCACCAGCGGCATCAGCTCATCCACAGCGTCGCCGGTGGCTGCCGGAATGTACAGGCGGTACGGGTAGTTGTCGCCTTCAAAGGTGAAGGCGTGCTTGGTAAAACTGGCTTTGCGGCCCGGTTTGGCGGCGGGTGGCGGCTGAAACCCGTCGGGCGCGGGCAAGATGATGACGGGCGGCGGGGCTACGTCAGCATGCGGGTCGTTTGCGGCAGGGGTGGGCCTGGGTTGGGCTGGCGTGGGGGATGGCTCAGCGCCAAACAGAGTCCGCTGTATCAGGCGGGTAGCTTCCAGCAGCTTGCCCACACCGGTGAGCTTGGTGGCTTTGAACATAGCTTGGCTGAATGATTTTTGAGCTCGGGATGATGGCATGTGAATTCCTGGTTGGCGCAATTGCTGCACTGCAACATAGGATACGCTTTTTCGGCAAGTGACGGTGTCGTCCGTTGGCTTGATTTGGCGGCGCGACATCCTTTTTGCGTTTGAGCCAGACAACGCGGGATGGATGCACCAGCGCCCGTGCATTACCTCACGATTTATGGGCACGCCAAGTCCATAAATGTGCATTATTGCTGCCTTTTGTCGCAAAACAGCTCGTTTCTGCCCTGTTTTAGTACCTATCTCTAAAACCAGGGCGAAAAGTTGGCTTCCTGTCTATTGATGCGAATAACATCACAATTCACACTCACAAATAGTTACAGCAGCCGTGTTACCCCGTGCCTTTCCAGTTTTTCAGACATCGGGCTGCCAGCGCATATGACCACTTACACAAGAACAACCCTCGGCAACCAAGCCGCTCTGAACCCCGATTCCCCATTACCCCGCAAACTGCGCACTCTGTTGATTGCCATTGACGGACGCACGTCGTTGGACGTGTATGTCAACAGCTTGTCGTCTTTTGGCGATGTCGAGTCTCTGATGGAATCGCTGTTGCAAGCCGGCCTGATTGAAGGCGTCACCTCCCACAGGCCGGTTGAGAAAGACGCCGTCGACGAAGCGGCCGAAAAGTTTTTTGCCAAACAGCAAGGCCTTGCCTGGAGCGACACCAACAGCTCAGGCAACAGCGTTTCGCAAAGGCGTGGTGCGCCCAGCACGCAGGCGCGCTTTGGCATGCAAGACCCGGTGGATGATGTGCAGTCGTGGTCGAAGTTTCAGCAGCCACCTGGCGCCGCCCCCACCCGTTACACACCGCCAGCTGCCAGCTCGACCAGCACCGCGCAATACCAACTGCGCAACGCCATTTCGTCGATGAGCGACTTCGTCACCCAGCACATGCCAATGGAGTCACTGGAGCTGGTGCTGACCCTCGAAGGCCTGACATCGGTTGAACAAGTCATCGGTAGCCTTAAAGGCTACCAGTCCTTGATTGAACACCTGGGCCAGCCGGCCCGCGACCATTTGGCCAAGCTGCGCACCTTGCTCACAAGCGCTTGACGAACAACCGACCCAACCCCGCTTTTTTATTTTTATCCTGAAGGACATTTCCCCATGCTGATTCGCCTGACATACGCCAGCACCGCCACAGACGGTGTAGACCTGAACGAGTTCAAACGCATTTTGCTGCAAGCCCAAAGCAACAACCAGCGCCGCGACCTGACCGGCATGCTGGCCTTTAACAGCAAGATTTTTTTGCAGGCGCTTGAAGGCTCGCGCGACCAGGTCAATGAGCTGTATGCCAAACTCATCCGCGACCCGCGCCACCACACAGTGACGGTGCTGGGCTACAAGGAGATTGAAGAACGCCATTGGGCCAGCTGGTCGATGGGGTTTGCCGCACCCAACGCCGACAACCGTGCGCTGTTTTTAAAGTACTCGCAGCAAAGCACCTTCAACCCCTACGGCATGAAAGCCGACGCCACCGAAAAGATGCTGATGGAGTTGGCCAACACGACCATTGCGATGGCGGCGCCCGCACCAGAACCTGTGGCAGCGCCAGTACCCGACAGCGGCATTTTTGCCCGCTTTCTGAAAAAATAAACGCTTCATTCACCTCATACGCCGCGCAGTTTTGCGTGGCCGGACAACGCCCGTATGGAAGCTTTAGCCACTGTAGTTTTTGAACGCACCCCCCAGGGGGCGGTCGCCATCAAGTCGACCGGCGACGAAGTGCCGCGCCGGCTGCGCACGTTGTTGCTGGCCGTTGATGGCCGCTCTCCGGTGGCGCAATATGTGCCCTTTTTGACGGCGTTTGCGCCCTTGTCTGAAAAGTTTGCCGAGCTGGAGGACATGGGCTACCTCAAGCGCAAAGGCAGCGTGACCGCCGATGCAGTTGACCGTTTTGAGCGGGCGCAAAACAGCGGCTTTGGCACATTGCTTCCGCGCATTGATGCGAAGGCTGCAGACTCGGGTTTTGTGGCGATTCAGGAAACCGACCTGCGCGCGCTGGCCAGCAACCCTGCGGCCCCGCAAAACGGCAACCTTGCCAACGCGTTTGAACTTGAACTGCAGGCGCTGGCGCGGCAAATGTCGGGTGCCACGCCAACAGGCGCGCCTGCGGCGGCCAGCCAGCAGACCGATGGGCGTGCACACACGCCAATGCCCGTCACCGCCCCGGCCACACCACAACTGCCCGATTTGCTGCGCGAAATGGAACGGTTTTTATCAAAGTCGGCGGGTGCCGAAGCACTGCCCCTGATTGTGATGCTGGAGCAAATCAAAACCCTGGCGCAGTTGCGGGCGGAGCTGCCAGGATATGTTGAACTGGTGCAGCGCTATGGCCCCGAGGCT
>JANNYZ010000175.1:0-10358 GCA_031410335.1 Polaromonas sp.
CTACAACCCACCCCGCGCAGCCTGCAAAACATCCCGCGTCTTCAACGCCTCCCTACGCGCAGCCTCAGCGAAATCATCCCCGCCCGACGCATACAAAATCGCCCGCGACGAGTTGACGATGATGGGTGCGCCTTCGCGCCAGCCTGCTCGCACTGTGGCCGCCGCGTCGCCGCCCTGTGCGCCCACGCCGGGTATCAGCAGCGGCAAACTAGGCGCAACAGCGCGCACGCGTTCAATTTCAGCGGGGTAAGTCGCGCCCACCACCAGGCCGAGCTGGCCGTTCAGGTTCCAGGGGCCTTGGGCCAGGCGGGCGACGTGTTCGTACAGCAGGGGCTGGCCTTCTACGCTGGCAAGGCGCTGGTTTTGCAAATCGTCCCCGCCGGGGTTGGACGTGCGGCACAGCAAAAACGCGCCTTTGCCTGCGTGCTTCAAATACGGCGCGACTGAGTCAAAACCCATGAAGGGTGACAGCGTGACGGCATCTGCGCCGTAGCGCTCAAACGCCTCAATGGCGTACTGCTCGGCTGTGCTGCCAATGTCGCCGCGCTTGGCGTCCAGAATGATGGGCACGTTGGGCGCGGCGCGGCGCATGTGCTCCATCAGGCGCTCCAGCTGGCCTTCGGCGCGGTGGGCGGCAAAGTAGGCAATTTGCGGTTTGAAAGAGATCACCAAATCAGCCGTGGCATCAACAATCGCCGCGCAAAAGTCATAAATCTTGTTGCTGTTGCCTTTGAGCTTGCCGGGGAACCGCGTCGGTTCCGGGTCCAGGCCCACGCACAGCATGGATTGGTTTTGTTGCTGAGCTGTGCTCAGCATGTCAAGGAAGGTCGGTGGGGATGCCTGCATGTTCATCGGTCTATTGTAAGAAGCAGCGCCATCAAGGCGGCACAACGTACCCTGCACAATACGGGCATGCAACTTGACCGCAAGCAACTCATCCTCGTCATTCTTGTCACGCTGAGCTGGGGGCTGAACTGGCCCATGATGAAGATGGGCGTGACGGGTTACCCGCCGCTGACCTTTCGGGCGCTGTGCCTGTGGATTGGCGTGCCGGTACTGTGGCTGGCGCTGCGGGTGCTGAATGTGCCCTTTTATGTGCCGCGCAAGGACTGGCGCGAGCTGTTCTGGTTGGCGGTGACCAATATGTTCATCTGGCATGTGCTGATCATTCTGGCGGTCAGCGTGCTCAGCAGTGGCCGGGCGGCGATTTTGGGTTACACCATGCCGGTGTTTTCAGCGCTGCTGGGCGTGGCATTTTTTGGGGCGCGCATGGGGCTCAAGCAGTGGCTGGGCGTGGGCGCTGCAGCGGTAGGGGTGTCGCTGCTGCTCTTTAATGAGCTGACGAGCTTTGCGGGCAAGCCGCTGGGCGTGTTGATGGCGCTTGGCGCAGCCGCGGTATGGGCACTGGGCACCCAAAAGCTTCGCGCCACCACTATTGCCACCAGCACGCTCACACTGTCGTTCTGGATGACGCTGATGGCCGCTGTGGTTCTAACGGTGCTGTGCACCCTTTTTGAAAGTAGTCAGTGGCGGCTGCCGCAAGCCAGAAATTGGGTGGCGATTTTGTACAACGGGGTGCTGATTTTTGGCTTTACCCACGCCGCCTGGTTCACCCTGGCCCGAGGCTTGCCGCCTGTGGCGTCGACGCTCAGCACCATGATGATCCCGGTGCTGGGTGTGTTTTTAGGGGCGCTGTGGCTGGGTGAGGTGTTGCACTGGCAAGACTGGGCAGCGGTGGCGCTGATGGCGGTGGCGATATCTACCGTGCTGATTCCGGCTGGCCGCAAGACGTCATGACGGTGATGGCGTCATCAGGCTAATGGCCAGACACAAATCGTCCCAGGCCTTGGCTTTGTCGAGCGGGTTGCGCAGCAGGTAGGCCGGGTCCAAGGTGACAATTGTTTTGATGGCGGTTTTGGCACCGTGCAAGTTGTGAATTTGCCCGCGCAGTTTGGCCAGCGGCTCGGTTGATTGCAGCACGGCTTGGGCGGCCAGGCGGCCCATCACCAGCACCACGTCGGCCTGGGCAGTCGCCAGAATGTCCGTCAGCTCAGCAGGCAAGTTGCCGCCTGAGCCACCAGCGCTGGTTGCCCTGACCAGCGGTGCCAGCATGGCACTGCCCGCAGCGTGCAGGTGTGCGGCGCGCAGCATGTTGTCGAGCAGCTTGCCAGCGTCGCCGTCAAAGGGGTTGAAGGGTTCTTGCAGCGCGCTGGCGGGTGACTCGAGCAGCACCAACCAGCGGGCGGCGGTGGTTTGGCCTGGTGGGGTGTACAGCGTGTGCAGTGTGCCGACGCGCCAGCCGCTGGTGCCAGAACTGGTGCTGGGGGTGCGTGGGGCCTCCACAACTGTTTTTGAGGCCTGAAAAGCCGGTTTTGGGGTATCAAAAGTGCTTGACACGCCCTGAAAACGTGCGCTAGCAGCTCCTGAATCAATAGCGACTGACGGCGCTTGTGGTGCTGGCGCGGCGACTGGCTTGGCCACGGGCGCCACCTTGGCAAGCGGCTGCCAGACCTGCACGCCCATCTCCTTGAGCATCGCGCGCTGGCGTCTGTCCAGGCTCAGCCCTGTGTTTTGGGTGGGTTCGGCCCATTCGGTCACAGCTTCAGGCTCATCACAATCGCGTCTTCACGCGGGTTGAGCAGCGTGCCGCCCGCCGGGTAGTAGCCCTTGCGCAAGCCCACCTCCCGAAAGCCGCAGTGCTGGTACACCGCTTTGGCGTGGGCGTTGCTGGCGCGCACCTCCAGCCACAGCCACTGGGCGTTCTGGCTGCGTGACCACATGGCCAGCGCGTCCAGCATGACCCGCGCCCATCCTTGCCGCTGGTAAGCGGGGGCGACCGTCAGGTTCAGCAAATGGGTTTCGTCAACGCCCTTCATGGCCACAAAATAACCAAGCAAGGTGGCACGGGGTGCCGTGCCTGCGGTGAGCAGCTGGGCCATGTAACCCGAATTGAGCGAGTCGCTGAAATTGCCCATCGTCCACGGGTGCTGGTAGGCGCTGTGCTCTACCCGCGCAACTTCGCTCAGCCAGCTGGCCGTCATGGGCTCCAGCTGGGCTTCAACAGTTTGTGTGGGTTTAAAGATCGCGTTCATGGGGCAGCGCTTATACGCTAGTGGCTGCAAGGATTTTCATGGCTTTGGCGGTATCGCGCTCGACAGTGGTTTGTGCCACTTTATCGCGAACGTACAGCGGCAGCGCCTGGGCTGCAGGCACACACTGCCCACTGGCGGCCAGTTGCGGGGCCACCCGCAGCAGGGCGGTGGCCGTTGGCAAGCAGGTGATGCTGTTCAGGCCTTCGGGCAGCCTGCCGGCATACACGCCAAACACATTGCCGGCGTACAGCGTATCGGCGTCCATTGGCAAACGCTCGGGCCGAATCAACTCGCAGGCACCCAGCGGCGTCAGAATGCCTTGGCTGCAGGCATAGCGCTGCACATACATCTCGTCCATGCGGGCATCGAGCAGCGCGGTGATGTGTGGATGTTCTTGTTGCTGCCGCGCTTCTTCAGCCACGGCCATCAGCGTATTGACAGGCAACACCGGTAGGCCCGCGCCACCCTCACCCTCCCGATTGGCCCCAAAGGCCAGACCTTGGGCGACCGCGCACGCCGTTCGCAGGCCAGTAAACGAACCCGGTCCGCGGCCAAAAACAATCGCCTCCAAATCGCCCAGCGCCAAGCCCGCTTCGGCCAGCAGCGCCAATATGGCCGGGATCAGCGTGGTCGATGCCTTGGCCCCGCCTGGCCCAGTGTGCTGCCACACGCGGGCACCGTCCGTCACCGCAACCGACATCACGTCGGTGGAGGTGTCAAAAGCAAGAAATTTGCCGTTTTGGAGCATGAAAAGGGCGAAAAAAGGTGTCAAATACGGCTCTAGGCCAATGGATATATGCGCAAGCAGCTACTAAATGTATAGCAAATAGGCTGTGTGTGAACTTGATTATCCCGTCAGTCGAATATCTTCCGCTCGATAATCCAGGTATGAACCTGAATTTGCAATCTTTTATGGCAGCGGCCTTGCTCGCGGTGGGTCTTGTCAGCGCAGCCCAGGCCCAAACCCTGCCGCCTGAAGTTGAAGCCGCTCTGGCCCGGGCCAAGGTCCCGCGCGAGGCGCTGGCCGCCATCGTGGTCGATGCCGCCCCCGCCATCAATGGCAAATCGGCTCCGCTTTTCAGCTACCGCGCCAATGCCCCGGCCAACCCCGCATCGGTCATGAAGCTGGTGACCACTTACGCCTCGCTTGAGCTGCTGGGCCCGGCCTACACCTGGACCACGCCGGTTTATGTAGACGGCAATGTCAAAGACGGCGTGCTGACGGGCAACCTGATCATTCAGGGCAAAGGCGACCCCAAGCTGGTGCTGGAGCGGCTGTGGCTGCTGCTGCGCCGGGTTCAATCGATGGGTGGGGGCATGGGCATCAAAACCATCACCGGCGACATTCTGCTCGACCGCAGCGCCTTTGCGGTGGCGGCGCTTAACCCGGCTGACTTTGACGGCGAGCCTCTGCGCCCCTACAACGCCGCGCCGGACGCGCTGCTGATCAATTACAAGTCGGTGGTGATGACCTTTGTGCCCAACTACGCAGCGGGTGTTGCTGCCGTGAGCTTTGAGCCCCCACTGGCCAATGTGCAAATGCAAAGCAGCGTACCGCTGACCACTGGCAAAGACTGCAGCGACTACCGGGGCGCGCTGATGGCTGACTTCAGCGACCCGTTTCGCATCACGTTCAAAGGCAGCTACCCGGTTGCCTGTGGTGAGAAGGTCTGGCCGATTGCCTACGCAGACCCGTCCAGCTACGCCGAGCGCGCCGTGGCCGGCATGTGGGCCGAGATGGGCGGCAAACTGACAGGCCGCGTGCGGGACGGCCGCGCGCCAGCGGGCTTGAAAAGCGCTTTTGAAGTCACCTCGCCCAGCCTGACCGAGGCGATCCGCGACATCAACAAATACAGCAACAACGTGATGGCGCAGCAGCTGTTTTTGACCCTCAGTTTGAACCAGAACCCAAATCAGAACCAGAGCCCCGCCAGCTTTGAAGCCTCGCGCACGGTGGTGCAAAACTGGTGGCGCGAACGCTTTGGCGAGCAGGACATGCCCCTGCTGGACAACGGCTCCGGCCTGTCGCGCCAGGAGCGCATCACGCCGCAGGGCTTGGCCCGCATGCTGCAAACGGCTTACATTTCAGGGGCCATGCCCGAGCTGATGGCGTCGCTGCCGATCACCGGTGTGGACGGCACGCTGCGCAGAAGCCGCTCACGCGTGTCGCAGGGCTGGGCACATTTGAAAAGCGGCAGCCTGCGCGACGCCACGGCCCTGGCGGGCTACGTGCACACACCCAGCGGCAGGCGTCTGGTGGTGGTCGGTATCGTCAACCATCCCAACGCAACAGCGGCGCGGCCTGCGCTGGAGGCGCTGGTGGACTGGGCTGTGAAGGAGGGCGCCCGATGAACGCCGGGTTGATTGACCTGATTGGCTCCGTTGCGGCGGTGCTCACAACGGCCAGCTTTGTTCCACAGGCGTGGCACAGCTTTAAAACGCGCGACGTGAGCGGCATTTCGCTGGGCATGTACAGCGTGTTCACGGTGGGTGTGGCGCTGTGGCTGGTGTACGGCATCTTGCTGTTTTCATGGCCTCTGATCATTGCCAACAGCATCACGCTGGCGCTGGCTGCCACCATCCTGGGCATGAAACTGCGCTTCGGCTAGTTGGTAAAACTGTGTAAATTCACCACAAAAACACATAAAAACGGGTTACAAAACATTTGTCTTGTGTAACTGTCGCGTCAAGCAGCGACAAAGTAACCAGCCAGACATATGATGTTTGAACCTTACCGGGTTAAACCATGGCGCTTTTTAAAGACTTCTTTTCGTCATCACGCAGTCAGAAAGACTCCGGGCGCGACCCTTTGCACGACAACTCAGGCCATTCCCGTGGGCCTGAGACCATGCCCGTCAAGATGAACCTGGAAGAGCGAATGGCATTTCGGCGTGAGCTGCTGTTTGAAACCATTCGCGCTACCCTGAACATGCGTTCTGTCACCGCCAACACCTACCGTTTCAGGGTCATGCGCACCGACAAGCGCGGCCACAGTTTTCTCGTCATGCTCGACATGTCCCCCAGCTTCATGGCCAGCCCCGGGGGCCAGCATTCAGAGCTGGCCGCCACAGCAGCTTTGCTGACGCAAAACGCAGTCACCAAATACGGCCTGGTGGTGGGCGGTGTGTACTGGCGGATTGATGAAACGCTGGAAGTGTCTGTGGCTAACTGGGCGCGCACATCGGTGCCGGTTCCGCTGGAGCAACCGGGTGCCACAGCCGAAGAACGCCGCTTGGCCAACATTGAGAAATACGAGCAGGTCAGCGCCGAAGAGATGGCCGAGTTCGAGGCCGCCTGGCAAAAGGAAAGCGCCATTCAAATTGGCGACCGCACGTATTCGTCAGACCTGGCCCCGCTGGGCGACGACCCGCCGACCAAGTAAGGTCCAATCAAGTATTAGTTTTTAAGGCACCAAGCGTGCCTGACCGTTTTCGTACCAAGCCGAGTCAAAGCCTTCTTTGAGCAAAACTACTTTGGTTGACGCTAAACCGCCTTCGCTGGCACGCTTTAAGTACTTGGCCAAGGTGCTGGCGTCTTCGCTGATCAGATGACTGATTGCCTCGCAATCACATTGCGCCATCAGTTTGAAGTCATCTTTGACCTTTACCCGGTCGTCTCCATCATCGCGTGCCATACTACGAATCAGCAGACCACATCTGATCGCATGATCAATATTAAAGGGCAGCACCACAAAGTTACGCAGTGGCAGATCGTTGATTGACTGCTTGACTTGAAACTCGGAGATCACAACAGTCGATAGGTACATCGGCACCTGACGACGGACACATTCGCGGTAGTAAGAAATAGCGGTCGTGTGATTGGGGCGACTTGAGTCGGCAAGGGAAATTAAAAAGCTGGTGTCCAGCAGAACGCTGTTCACTGCCTGCCTCCGCGCAGATCATCTACCCAAGCGGTTGCGTTGCCAACATCTTTCCAGGCGTTAGCACCACGACGTGTCATGCGCGCTATATCCTCTTCGTCGACTAGGGGCGCGTATTCCACAAACTCTACCAGTCGCGCGTTGCGCAAGTCGCGTGTAAGCACGTTGTACTCGGCTTTGATGCGTAGCATGGCAAGCTTGTAAAGGCGGTTAACGGTGTCATCACGCAACACGTCGCGGTCGGTTGTGACCTTCAGGGTAGTGCCATCAGGTAGCTTTACATGCGCGTTGGCTTTTGTGGCGCCACCCAAGTCTTGAATTTCGCCCCGGATATATCGCTCAACCTGTACCCATTGATCGGCGTCATCCGAGTGGTAGTCAGACTCTGCATTCACCACAATAGGGCGTTCAAGGAAGGGCGCTGAGATGCGGTACGCCAGCTGACGAGTTTGACGAGCAGCCTTTTGCCACCGCTCCATTACGTCACGCCGCTTGGAATCCAAATTATCGAGTAATTCGGTATTTAGCAAGGCACGCAAATCATTGAATAGCTGCGGCGCTGCTTGAAGTGGCATGGTTTCTATCGCCAGCGAGCCCTTGCGAACCGCCACCTCAAGAGTCTTGGGATCAATGTCTTTGCCATCACCGCGTAAAAAGGCGGCGACATCAGTTGAAAAATCTGCTAAGTCTGCCAAGCGCACCCTATCGGGACTGGCTTCAAAGCCTGCCGAGTGGTCTATTAGTGAAATGGTGATGCGCTGTGCTTCCATCGACTTCATTTTAATGACGTTTAGCGACCTGTACTAGGACTGCGACTTAAGCCAGTATCAAAAAACCATCTCATCGCGGCCCTGTTCTTGCTGCAAAATAAACCCGTAGATCTGTTTGCACCGTTTTGATACCTGAACCGGAGAATCTCATGCCTGCTTTTTTCTCACACTCACCCCTCGCATCGGGTGGCCGCCGCCACGCGCTGGCCTTGCTGGCCGCATTGGCTTTTTCCAGTGGCTTGGCCCAAGCCCAATCGGGTGGCATCAAGCTGATGGTGGGGTTTCCGGCTGGCGGCGGTACTGACGCCATTGCACGGATTTTTGCGGACAAACTCAAGGACCAGCTTGGCACGTCTGTTGTGGTGGAGAACAAGGCCGGCGCGGGTGGGCAGATCGCCGCACAGGCCTTGAAGGCCGCGCCCGCTGATGGGTCGGTGCTGTTTTTAACCCACGACCACACCGTGTCGATCTTGCCGCTGGTGGTGAAGAATCCGGGCTTTGACCCCGCCAAAGACTTTGTGGCGGTGGCCGGTTTTGCGACGTTTGTCAACGCACTCGCGGTGTCTGGCGGCACGCCGGCCAAGTCGGTCAATGAATACGTGGCCTGGGTCAAAAGCCAGGGCAACAAGGGCAATGTGGGTGTGCCCGCACCGGCCTCGGTGCCAGAGTTTCTGGTCAAGGTGATTGGGCAAAAGTATCAGATGGACCTTGCGGCCGCACCTTACCGCGGCAGCGCCCCCATGATGGCCGACATGCTGGGCAACCAGATTGGCGCTGGTGTGGGCTCTATCCCTGACTTTATTGAAAACCACAAGGCCGGAAAAATTCGCGTGATTGGCGTGCTGGGCAACGCCCGGCAGGCCGCGCTGCCCGACGTGCCCACCTTTGCCGAGCTGGGCCTGGCCGGTTTTGAGGACGTGCCGTATTACGGCATCTTCGCGCCGGCAGGCACACCCAAGGCCACCATTGACCGCGTCGCCGACGCTGTAGCAAAAGTGGTGGCCATGCCCGATGTGCGTGACAAGCTCACCGCCATGGGCCTGACAGTGGGCTACATGCCGCCGGCCCAGCTGGCCAGCCGCGAACAGGCCTACGCCCAAACCTGGACCAAAATCATCAAGGCGAGCGGCTTTCAGGCCCAGTGATGATGATTTGCAAACGCTATTATTTTAATAGCTGCTTGCGCATGTATCTATTGGCCTGAAGGCTAGTTTGATACCTGAAAACAGGCCAAAACAGGCAAACTCAGCCTGAAACTGCCTTCCGAACCCAAAAGCCTGCTAAGCGCAGGCTTTTGTCATTCAGGGCAAACAAAAGCATTTGCTGTCGGCGCATTGACTGACCTGATGTCGGCTTGCCAGCCTGCACACGGCAAATGCAGTGTGGTCATGATCGCTTATCCACGACGCTCTGCCCAACCGGATAAGGAAACACGATGATGCCGACACCCGCCCCCTTGAAAAACGCCGAGCCACCTGGCGGTCTGTCACGACGCGCGATGGTGCAGGTCAGCTCGGCCATCGCGGCTGCCCCGCTGGTGGGCTGCGCCGCTCCTTCGGGCGGCCTGCTTGGCATGGCGGAAGTGTCCAGCGAGCCGAATCCCGTGATGATGCGCATGAACCTGCAGGTCAATGGCCAGTCGTATCCGCTGACCATCGACGGCCGCACCAGCCTACTGGACGCGTTGCGCGAGAACATGAACTTGAAAGGCTCGAAAAAAGGCTGCGACCACGGTCAGTGCGGGGCATGCACGGTGCTGGTCGATGGCAAACGCATCAACTCTTGTTTGACCCTGGCCGTGATGCACGAAGGTCAGGCCATCACCACGATTGAGGGCTTGTCCAGCGGCGAAGCTTTGCACCCGATGCAAATCGCGTTCATCAAGCATGATGGTTTTCAGTGCGGCTACTGCACACCGGGCCAGATCTGCTCATCAGTCGGCATGCTGGCAGAGGCCAAGGCGGGTATGCCCAGCCATGTGACCCAAGACCTGCAAGGTGCATCCGGTGCGTTGAGTGATGAAGAAATCCGCGAGCGCATGAGTGGCAATATTTGTCGCTGCAGTGCCTACCCCAATATCGTCGCGGCCATCCGCGATGTGGCAGGAGCACCCGCATGAAATCCTTCACCTACGAGCGAGCCACGTCACCCGAGGCGGCAGCAGCTGCCGCGCAAGCAAAGCCAGGCGCACAATTCATTGCAGGCGGTACCAACCTGCTCGATCTGATGAAGCTGCAAATTGAAACTCCGCTGCATTTGATTGACATCACACGCCTGGGGCTGGATAAAACCGAAGCGACGCCTGAAGGCGGCGTGCGGATTGGCGCCATGGTGCGCAACGCTGACCTGGCGGCCGACCCGCGCATTCGCAAAGACTACGCGGTACTCAGCCGCGCGCTGCTCAGCGGTGCATCGGGCCAGTTGCGCAACAAAGCCACCACGGGCGGCAATTTGCTGCAGCGAACACGTTGCTATTACTTCTACGACACGTCCAAGCCCTGCAACAAGCGCACCCCCGGTGCGGGCTGTTCTGCGGTGGGCGGTTTCAATCGCCTGCACGCTGTACTGGGCGCCAGCGACCAGTGCATTGCGGTGCATCCGTCTGACATGGCCGTG
>JANNYZ010000176.1:0-34912 GCA_031410335.1 Polaromonas sp.
GTGGTGGACACAGCTGCCCGCACCTTGAAACAAAGCATGACGGACTTGAAAAGAGCCGTTCCACAAACAACCCAAAACAACCCGAAGGAGACAACATGAACGCCATGACAGAGCCACTTTTATTCAAACAAACCATCGAAGGTGTCGAGCGCGAACTCGTCAGCTTTGCCACCCACCCGGCCGAGTACCAGCACTGGACGCTGGACGTGAGCGGCGATGTGGCCAAGCTCAAACTTGACATCAATGAAGACGGCGGAATCAAGCCCGGCTACAAGCTGAAACTGAACAGCTACGACCTGGGCGTGGACATTGAGCTGCATGATGCGATCAACCGCATTCGTTTTGAGCACCCGGCCGTCAAGGTGGTGGTGTTTGAAAGCGGTAAGGAAAAAATCTGGTGCTCGGGTGCCAACATCTACATGCTGGGTTTGTCAACGCACGGCTGGAAGGTAAATTTTTGCAAGTTCACGAACGAGACGCGCAACGGACTTGAAGATTCATCCCGCCACGATGGCCTGAAAGCCATTGCCTCAGTCACGGGTGCGTGCGCAGGCGGCGGCTACGAGCTGGCCCTGGCCTGCGACCGCATCATCATGGTCGACGACCGTTCATCGACCGTCAGCCTGCCTGAAGTGCCGCTGCTGGGCGTCTTGCCGGGTACGGGTGGCCTGACCCGCGTAACCGACAAACGCAAGGTGCGCCGCGATCTGGCCGATATTTTCAGCCTCACCTCAGAAGGTGTGCGCGCTGACCGCGCCAAAGACTGGAAGCTGATTGACGCCCACGCCAAGCCGCAAGCGTTTGGCCAGTTGCTGGCGACTGAAATTGAAGCGCTGAAAGCCCAATCAACACGCGGTGCGGCCAAAGGCATTGAACTGACCGCCCTGAAACCGCTGATTGACGACGCGGGCTACCACTACAGTCTGGTTGATGCGCAGGTTGACCGCACCAGCCGCATCGCAACCATTACCGTCAAAGCACCTAGCGCTGCGATGGAATCCACGCCTGAGGCTATTGAAGCCGCCGGCGCAAACTGGTACCCACTCAAATTGCAACGCGAACTCGACGACGCGATTTTGAACCTGCGCACCAACGAGCTGGAAGTGGGCACCTGGGTCATCAAAACTCACGGGGATGCCGCCCAGGTCATGAAGATGGACCAAATTTTGGCGAGCTTAAAAGACCATTGGCTGGTGAAAGAAACCACAGGCGCACTGCGCCGCACGCTGGCCCGGCTGGACGTGACCAGCCGTTCCTTGATTGCGCTGGTGGATTCAGGCTCCTGCTTTGCGGGCACGTTCTATGAACTGGCGCTGGCTTGTGACCGCATTTACATGCTGGACTTGCCCGATTCACCTGACGCAGCACCTGCCTTGCAACTGAGTCCGGCCAACTTTGGCTGGTTCCCAGCCGTCAACAACCTGACCCGTTTGCAAACCCGCTTCTATGAAGACGAAGCCACGATTGCGCAGCTGAAAAATCTCAATGACAGCCCACTGCGCGCCGACCAGGCGCTGGCACTTGGCCTGGTGACATTGACCCCTGACGACATCGACTGGGAAGACGAGATCCGCATCATGCTGGAAGAGCGTGCCAGCATGTCGCCCGACGCGATGACGGGCCTGGAAGCGTCGCTGCGCTTTCCCGGTAAAGAGACGATGGAAACGCGAATTTTTGGCCGCTTGTCTGCTTGGCAGAACTGGATTTTTATTCGCCCCAATGCGGTGGGCGAAGAGGGCGCTTTGAAACTTTTCGGAACTGGCAAAAAAGCCAAATTCGACTGGAAGCGTGTTTAATTTTTATTGGAGTACAACATGAGCACTATCGACCTGCAAGCATTGATCCCCAACAACGTCCACCTCGGTGAAAACCGCCAGCTCCAGCGCGCGCTTGAGCACTGGCAACCCGCTTTTTTGAACTGGTGGGAAGAAATGGGCCCGTCTGACTTCAAGGCCAAAGAAGTTTATTTGCGCACCGCCGTGGGTGTGGACGCATCGGGCTGGGCCAGCTACGGTTACACGCCCATGCCCGACTACCGCTGGGGCATCTTTCTGGCTGACAAGGAAGAAGGTCGCAAGATTGGTTTTGGCGACCACATGGGTGAAGACGTGTGGCAAGAAGTGCCAGGCGAATACCGGTCAACTTTCCGCCGCATGATCGTCACGCAAGGGGACACCGAGCCCGCATCGGTTGAGCAGCAGCGCCTGCTGGGCCACACCGCACCAAGTTTGTACGACCTGCGCAACCTGTTCCAGGTCAACGTTGAAGAAGGCCGTCACCTGTGGGCCATGGTTTACCTGTTGCATGCGCACTTTGGCCGTGACGGCCGCGAAGAAGCTGAAGAGCTCTTGATGCGCCACAGCGGGGACGCCGACAAGCCGCGTATTTTGGGCACGTTTAACGAGCCGATGGACAACTGGCTGAGCTTTTTCATGTTCACGTACTTCACCGACCGTGACGGCAAGTTCCAGCTCAAGTCGTTTGCAGAAAGCGCTTTTGACCCGCTGGCCCGCACCACTCGGTTCATGTTGACTGAAGAAGCGCACCACATGTTTGTCGGCGAGACAGGCATTGGCCGCGTCATTCGCCGCACGCTGGAGGTGATGAAAGAGCTGGACACCTCCGACACCGCCATGCTGCGCAAAGCAGGGGTGATTGACCTGCCCACAATTCAGAAATTCATGAACTTCTGGTTCACCTCGTCGCTGGATTTGTTTGGTTCCGAGTCATCGAGCAACGCTGCGAATGCATTCGCCAATGGCATCAAAGGCCGGCCAGACGAAGCCAAGTTTGCTGACCACGTCGAGCGGGACACTGAGATGCAAATCTGCGTGCCAGACGGCATGGGCGGCATGAAGATGGAATCGATTTCAACCCGCGTGGGCATGAACGAAACCACCCGCCTTGAATACGTCAAGGATTGCAACGTTGGCCTGACCCGCTGGAACATGGGCATCAAGCGCGCCGGGGTTGATTTTGTCTTTGAACTCCCATCCACCCGCTTTCGCCGCAGCGTCGGCAGCTGGGCCGGTGTGCACACCAATCCGCAAGGCACGCCCATCACGGCGGCTGAGTTTGAAGCGAAAAAAGACGATTGGCTGCCGAACGATGCCGACAAAGCATTTGTTCACACCCTGATGCAGCGCGTGACCGAACCGGGCAAGATGGCTGGCTGGATTGCACCACCTGATCGCGGTATCAACGCGAATCCGGTGGAATATCAATACGTAAAGCTGTGATTGCAGCGCCTGATTTCCGCGCTATAATCTTAGACTTGTCGGAGTGTGGCGCAGTCTGGTAGCGCACCTGGTTTGGGACCAGGGGGTCCAAGGTTCGAATCCTTGTACTCCGACCAAAAAACATGAAAAAAGCTCACTCAAAAAGTGGGCTTTTTTTACATCTGCTGTTGATTTCCGCTTTTTTCAGCGTTTGACAGACATTTCTGCCCGTAGCTCAGTCGGATAGAGCATCAGCCTTCTAAGCTGAGGGTCGGGGGTTCGATCCCCTCCGGGCAGACCATCTCATGGCATTGATTTGAATAAGGTGACGAGCCTTGACCCCGGCACTGACTCCACAGTTAGGGCTGCTTGGTTCCCCACCTGACCCGGTTGGCCGCTTTACCATGCGGGAAGGCTCGTCACCCACGATTATAAATGATGCGTCACTTTAGAATGTGTAAATGTCTTACCTCGTTCTTGCCCGCAAATACCGCCCGAAAAACTTCTCTGAGATGGTCGGGCAATCGCATGTGGTGCAGGCCCTTGGCAACGCGCTGACCACCCAGCGATTGCACCACGCTTACCTGTTTACCGGTACGCGGGGTGTGGGTAAGACCACCATTTCACGCATTTTGGCCAAGTCGCTCAACTGCATTGGCACCGACGGGCAAGGCGGCATTACCGCTACGCCCTGTGGGGTTTGCCAGGCCTGCGCTGATATTGATAGCGGGCGGTTTGTGGATTACACCGAACTGGATGCGGCGTCCAATCGGGGTGTGGATGAAATTGCGCAACTGCTGGAGCAGGCCGTTTACAAGCCTGTGGTGGGGCGCTTCAAGGTCTTCATGATTGATGAGGTGCACATGCTGACGAACACGGCGTTCAACGCCATGCTCAAGACGCTGGAAGAGCCGCCCGAATACCTGAAATTTGTACTGGCCACCACCGACCCCCAAAAAGTGCCTGCCACCGTTCTGTCGCGCTGCCTGCAATTTAACCTGCGCCCCATGGCCCCCGAGACGATTCTGGAGCACCTGGGCCATGTACTGGGTATTGAAAACGTACCAGCTGAACCCCAAGCGCTGCGCCTTCTGGCGCGGGCTGCGCGTGGGTCGATGCGCGATGCGCTGTCACTGACTGATCAGGCGATTGCTTTTGGCTCAGGGGCGCTGGGCGAAGCCAGTGTGCGCCTGATGCTGGGCAGCGTGGACCGCAGTTACGTTTTCAAGCTGCTCGACGCGCTGGCGCGGGGCGACGGCAAAACCGTGGTCGAAACATCTGAAGCGCTGCGTGTCAATGGCCTGAGCGCCGCCTCTACCTTGGAGGAAATGACCACCGTGCTGCAACGCATGGCGGTGCTGCAAGCCGTGCCAGACATGATGGCCAAGTCGCTTGAAGGCGATGAAGACACCGACCCTGAAGCGACCGAGACAGCCCGCCTGGCCCAAACCCTGCCGACTGATGAAACCCAGTTGCTTTACAGCCTGTGCCTGCACGGCCGCGGCGAGCTGGGCCTGGCACCTGATGAGTACGCGGCGCTGACGATGGTTCTGCTGCGCTTGCTGGCTTTCAAGCCTGCGGGCAGCTTGCCCATGCCGGCAACGCCTAAAACGGGGAGCGCCGCCGAGCCCGGAAAAAAGCCCCAGAGCTCGCCTGAGGCTGCCAAGGCTGCTGCGCCAGAGCCTATTCGCGCCACTCCAGAGCCGGTTGTGTTGCCTGCAGTGGTTGCAAGACCTCAAACAGCGTCAAAACGAGCTGAAAACAGCAGTTTCGAGGTGTCAAATCAGCCTCCCGGCCAATCAATACATGCGCTAGCAGCTCCTGAATTAATAGCACAAGAAGCGGCGCCGACGCAAGCGCCGGCTACTGTCAAAACCGCCTTGGGGGACATATGGGCGGCGCTGGTGACAAAACTGATTGCTCTTGACGCCATTAAAACCATGACTCGCGAGCTGGCTCTGCAGTCGCAATTGGTGGGCTGTGATGGCCCGGCCTGGGTTTTGCGGGTTGAAAGTCCCTCGCTGAACAGCCCTGCCAACATCGACAAGCTGACTACCGCCATTAATACAGAGCAACCCGGCACAGCGGTGCAGCTGACAGTAGAAATAGGTCCCGCGACAGACACACCCGTGCGACGCAACCAGGCGCTGGCCAAAGAGCGTCAGGCTCAAGCCGAAGCGCTGATACACAACGATCCATTTGTGCAGGACATGGTGCGTCACTGGGGCGGCAAGGTTGTGCCCGGCAGCATTAAACACACCGTACAAGCTGCGGCTTGACGTACCTCTGAAGCGTCAAGCCGATATGATTCATACCAGTCAAACACCCACATTTAAAGGAATAAAACATGTTTAACAAAGGGCAACTTGCCGGACTCATGAAGCAGGCGCAAGCCATGCAGGACAACATGAAAAAAGCCCAGGACGAACTGGCTTTCATTGAAGTCACGGCGGAGTCTGGTTCAGGTCTTGTCAAGGTCACCATGACCTGCAAGCATGAAGTCAAACGGGTTGAAATTGCTCCCAGTTTGCTGACTGACGACAAAGACATGATTGAAGACCTGGTGGCCGCTGCGTTTAACGCCGCCGTGCGCAAGGCTGAAGAGGTCAGCGGCGAGAAGATGGGCAAGATCACAGCCGGCATGCCAGGCCTGCCCGGCGGCATGAAGATGCCCTTTTAAGCTTGTGAGCCCCCACGTTCGCTCACTGCGTGTAGCTTTCTGCCCTCCGAGAGGGCCGCTGCGCCTGCGGTCTGGCAAGGCCAGTCCCGCGGCCCCTGCTTGTAAAGAGGGTTCGTTCCTGCGCATTCAGATCGCAATACATGGCTGACTCCAGTGCTCTTGAAGGGCTGACCCAAGCGCTGCGCAAGTTGCCTGGCGTGGGCGCCAAGTCGGCGGCGCGCATGGCGTTTCACTTGCTGCAGCATGACAAAAGCGCCGCCTTGCAGATCGCCAAAGCATTGGAGCATGCGGTGGCCAGCATCCGACACTGTACGCTGTGCAACACGCTGACCGAGCTCGATGTGTGCAGCACCTGTGCAAACCCCCAGCGGGACCGCAGCAAGCTGTGCGTGGTTGAAACCCCGGCCGACCAGGCGGCTCTGGAGCGCACGCTGGCCTACAAGGGTTTGTACTTCGTGCTGATGGGAAAGCTAAGCCCACTGGACGGGATTGGCCCAAAAGACATTGGCTTGCAAAAACTGTTTGACCGCGTCGCGCCCAAAAACGCTGATGGCCGGCCTGTACCCGCGGACGAGCGGGAGGTTCAGGAAGTGATACTGGCGACCAACTTCACGGCTGAAGGTGAAGCCACCGCCCACGTGATTGCCCAAGCCCTGAAGACACGTGGTGCGCAGGTGACACGGCTGGCACGCGGCGTACCGGTGGGCAGTGAACTCGAGTACGTTGACCTGGGCACGATTGCCCACGCGCTGGTGGACCGCCGGTAAAATTCTGACAGTTGCCTGATTGCTATGATGTTCATAGCTGTTTGCACATATAAAATAAGGCCTTGAGGCCGGAAAGGTAGTTAGTCATGACTTTTTTGCGCTTTACCATTGCATACTGGTGCGTGCTGGTGGCGGCCATCCTGCCCATCGTCTGTGCTGGCATTGCCAAATCAGGCATGTTCAGCATTTCGCCCAGGAAGGGCGGTTATGACAACAGCAACCCGCGTGCCTGGCTGGCGCGGCAAACTGACTGGCGTGCCCGTGCCAATGCCGCCCAGGCCAATACCTTCGAGGCTTTGCCGTTTTTCTTTGCCGCCGTCATCATTGCGCACCAGCTCCAGGCCCGGCAGGCAGTGGTTGACATTCTGGCTTTCATGTTTGTGGTGCTTCGTATTGCCTACATCATGATGTATGTGGCCGATATGGCCAAAACCCGCAGCGCGGTCTGGGCGACCGCCTTGCTGGTCAATATATGGATACTGTTTACAGGTTTTCGCTGATATTTTTATTCGTGTCTTGAGATCATGTGTAAACAGTCGTCAATGGCGACTGTCACTTGAGTAAAAACCCGCACGGGATGTTCCCGATGCGGGTTTTTTTATGCCTTGCTAAGCTGAAGTGGTCAAAAAAACAAAAGTATTTCAGCCGCATGCTTTCCCTCCACGGTACATCTCGCAGACGTTTTGCCCGCAGCCTGGTATTGGGCGGCTCGGTGCTGGCGCTGCCCGTGGTGCAAGCACAGCCAAAAATCGAAAAACCCAAACTTGTGCTGGCGGTAGACAGCAAGTCTGCACTCGGTTATCTGCCGTTGACGATTGCTGAACAACTTGGATTTTTCAGGGCTGAGGGGCTGGATGTGCTGATCAATGACGTTACCGACGCTGTCAGCGCATCCGCTGCTCTGGTAAGCGGTTCGGCTGACGTTTGCTCAGGCACGTTTGAGCGCACACTGTACCTGCAGTCCAAAAACCAGATGTTTCAGGCCTTCGTGTTGCAGGGCAGAACGCCGCAGGTGGCCTTGGGTGTGTCTAGCCGCAATCTGCCGGGTTACAACCGCATTGCAGACCTTCGGGGCAAGAAAGTCGGTGTTGCTGCCCTTGACTCCATGGCCAGCGTGATGACGCACCTGCACATGATGCGCGGCGGCCTGAGTTCTGCCGACGTGACGTTTGTGCAGGTCAGCTCCTGGGTTGCCGCGCTGGCGGCGCTGCGTTCAGGTCAGATTGATGCGCTCTGCAACACCGACCCTGTGATGACCATGCTGGAGCAAAAAGGCGAGGTCAAAATCATTCGCGATACGCGCACACTCAAAGGCACGTCAGACCTTTTCGGCGGCAACATGCCGTCTGCATGCCTGTATGCGGCGAGCGACTTTGTGCAGAAAAACCCCAACACCTGCCAGGCTCTGGCCCATGCCATGGTTCACAGCCTGAAATGGTTACAGACGGCAGGGCCCCGTGACATCATCAACACCGTTCCTGAAAGCTATTTGCTGGGTGACAGGGCTTTGTACCTGGCATCCTTCAACAAGATACGCGAATCCATCTCACCAGATGGCATGATGCCCGACGATGGGCCTTCTATTGCATTGGCTGCCATCGGTCAATATGACGCAACCCTGCGGCTGGCCCGTCTAAACAGCGGTAAAACTTACACGAACGAGTTTGCGCAGCGGGCCAAGCAGCGCTTTCGAGCCTGAGGGCGGCGTGCATTTGCCAGGGCTTCAGCGCTTTCTGGTTTGCACCACTGGCTTGCGGCTCACGGACTTGACGGCACCCTTGCTTTTGACTGCAACGTGCCGGGTTGTGCTCTTCAAAGGTAAAAACAGCACCACCTGCTGCCCCACTTTGAAGGCGGTTGTGACGCCAGTGCTGTTCCACTCGGCCACGTTGACCGGGCTCAAGCTATAGCGTTTGGCCATGCTGGCCACGGTTTCGCCCTTGCGGGCCTTGACAGTAGTGCGACGGGTGACGATTTCAGGCGCCAGTTCTACATGTGCGTTGTCGGCCACGTGGCTTGCAACGTCGGCTTCCATTTTTGCGGAACGCGGAACCAGCAGGGTTGAGCCCGCCTTGATCAGCATGCGCGGCGGTATATTGTTGACAGTGCGCAAATCGTTTTCACTCATGCCGACGCGTTTTGCGGCTTCGCTGGCGCTCAATGTCGTGGGTGCCGTCCAGGCGGTCCAACTGGCGTACTGGCCCTGGCTGTAGGCGTCAAAGTTGCGCTGAAACACCAGCGCGCTGTCCCAAGGCAGCAAAATTTGGGGGGTACCTGAAGCAATGATCACCGGGCGATGCGCCGAAGGGTTCAATGCCTTGAAGTCTTCAATCCGCACGTCGGCCAGCTTGGCGGCCAAGGCCACGTCAATGTCGCGGTTTAACTGCACCTGCTGAAAATACGGGTGGTTGGCAATCAGCGGGAGCTCGGTGCGAAACCCCTGAGGATTGGCCACAATGTTTTTAACGGCCTGCAGCTTGGGCACATACAACCGCGTTTCTGCCGGCATGTTGAGGTCAAGATAGGTCGTGCCCAGGCCTGCTTTTTTATTGCGGGCAATGGCGCGTCCCACGCTGCCTTCGCCCCAGTTATAGGCGGCCAGAGCCAGATGCCAGTCGCCGAACATGCCGTATAGTTTTTGCAGGTAGTCGAGCGCCGCGCGGGTTGATGCCAGCACATCGCGGCGGTCGTCCCTGAAGGCGTTTTGTTTCAGGTCAAAGTACTTGCCCGTGGCGGGCATGAACTGCCACATACCTGCGGCCTTGGCGCTGGACACAGCCTGAGGGTTAAAAGCGCTTTCAATGAAGGGCAGCAGCGCCAGTTCGGTCGGCATCTGGCGGCGCTCAAGCTCTTCAACAATGTGAAACAGGTATTTGCTCGAGCGTTCGGTCATGCGCTGAATGTAGTCAGGTCGGCTTGAATACCATTGCTCGCGGTCTGTCACCAGCGTGTCCTGCAGGTCCGGCATGGCAAAGCCCCGGCGTATACGGTCCCACAACTCCTTGGGCGGCTCGGCATGCGCAATTTTGAAGCCACCGACCTGGCCGGGCGTGATGGTTTGCAGTGGCCCGCCGGGGATTTGCGGAGCTGAAGTAGCCGTTGAAGTGGTCAGAACCGGGTCACCCGGCATGCCGGGCTTGCTGGCGCAACCGGCTAGAAAGACGGCGCAAAGCAGGGTGGCGTACAGAAAGTGTTGCTTCATTTGAATTGATTTTTCCACTGCCTGATGGCGGCAAATACAGAGGTGTCGTCGTGGGCTGCGGCATCAAAGTGCTGGGCAGAAGAAATAACCGCCGCCTGCCGGGTGCGCAGGAAGGGGTTGATAAGAAGTTCCTGGGAGATGGACGTGGGCAGCGTGGGCTGCCCGTGCTCCCGCAGTTTGATGCAATGCGCCTGGTACTCGGCCAACTGGTGGTTCGCGGGGTCAACCGCTACAGCAAAGCGCAAATTGCCCAGTGTGTATTCATGCGTGCAGCAGACCACTGTGTTGCCCGGTAGCGCAGCGAGTTTGTCGAGTGATGCCAGCATTTGTGCGGGTGTGCCTTCAAACAGCCTGCCGCAGCCCCCCGAAAACAGCGTGTCCCCACAAAACAGCAGGGGTCTGCCGTTCACATCAGGTGCGTAAAAAGCAATGTGGCCAGCGGTGTGGCCGGGTACGTCAATCACCTGAAAGTCGAGCCCCACTGCATGAGCAGTCTCCCCTTCACCCAACCGCTCGTAGGGTTTCGGGATATTTTCAGCGGCGGGGCCATACACTTTGGCACCAGTTGTGTTGCGCAATTCATCGACACCACCCGTGTGGTCTGCATGGTGATGCGTGACTAAAATCGTTTCAAGTCTGAGCTTGAGTTCTGCCAGCTTTCGTAGCACTGGTGCTGCATCGCCTGGGTCTACGACCAGTGCACGCTGGCCGTCATGCAGCAGCCAGAGGTAATTGTCGGTAAACGCGGGGATGGGGATTAATGTCAACATGCAGTAGTTTTGATGGGCTCTGAAATTATAGGTTTGACGGACTGGCTTACAACCCCACCCGGCGAATACCTGCTGGCGTGGGAGCGCGAGCAATTTAACCAGTCGGTGAGCGATATTTTTGGCTACCATGCGCTCCAGCTGGGAATGCCTGAACTGCAAGCCCTACAGGCCAACCGTATGCCGCACAAATGGCTTGCGACTTCTTCATTGGCTGCCCAAGCGAGTATGACCTCCGCTTTGGAGTCTAGTTCCCCGGCGAACCCTGCAAACAAACCCAAGGCCGCCTTTGTGACGGAATCTGTTGCCTTGCCGTTTGCCGCCAGCAGCCTGGATCTGCTGGTATTGCCGCACACGCTGGACCTGAGCCCTGACCCGCATGCGACGCTGCGCGAGGTTGAGCGTGTGCTGGTGCCAGAGGGCAAGGTGGTGATCAGCGGCATGAACCCGGCCAGTTTGTGGGGCATGCGACAAAGGCGCGGGCACTTGTACCAGCGTTTTGGCACAGGCAAGCTGTTCTTGCCTGAAGCCGGGGAATTCATTGGTTACTGGCGTTTGCGGGACTGGCTACGCCTGCTGAGCTTTGAGGTTGAGTCCGCCCGCTTTGGTTGCTACCGGCCCGCTTTTGAAACTGAACAATGGTTGTCCCGTTTTGAATGGATGGACAAGGCGGGCCGGCGCTGGTGGCCGATTTTTGGGGCGGTATATTTTTTGGTGGCCGTCAAGCGCGTGCGAGGCATGCGGTTGCTGGAACCCGCCTGGCGCGCAAGAAAAGTGGTGGCCAGTGCCCCTGCGGCGGTGGCCAACAAAAAGCCCAGCCTGCATCTATTCAACGACCGCCCTGAACCCTGAACCCTGAAATTTAAAGCATGACCGAACTAGAGCACATCACGATTTACACCGACGGCGCGTGCAAGGGCAACCCGGGCCCTGGCGGCTGGGGCGCCTTGCTGAGCATGAACGGCACCGAAAAGGAAATCTTTGGCGGCGAACTGGGCACCACCAACAACCGGATGGAGCTGTCTGCGGTGATTGAAGCGCTGGCGGCGCTCAAGCGACCGTGCCGGATTACGCTTTATCTGGACAGCGAATACGTGCGCAAAGGCATCACCGAATGGATCCATGGCTGGAAGGCACGCGGCTGGAAAACCGCCGCCAAAGCGCCCGTCAAAAATGTGGACCTGTGGCAGCGACTTGATGCACTGGTGGCCAGCAGCGGACACAAAATAGACTGGCGCTGGGTGAAGGGCCATGCCGGTGACCCGGGCAACGAGCGGGCGGACGGGCTGGCCAACAAGGGAGTCGAGCGCGCTTTGGGACGACTTTGACACCCACAGCCTGGAGCATCAATTTAAATTTCCGGTCATGCACCATAAGTATGCATAGCATTGCGTCGACGCCATGATGTAAAGCCGTTGTAAAGCCGCTGCACCGGGCGGTCAACCGAAGCCCTTTAACGCTGCAAAGTGAACGTGTCCTGCTACATTGGCGAAGTGGGTAACCGTTTCATTTGATAACAACTAACAGTTCAACAGTATTAAAGCGCGGCTCTAATTTATGGCTTCTAAAGTAATTTATTCAGCAATCGCTGTAGTGGGAATTGCAGCGGCCTCTGGCGCTGCGTGGTGGTTTCAGCAGCCTAAAAACAGCAGTACTTCGCAAGCCTCAGCTGGTGTAGGCTCTCCACCGGCCGCCGGTGCGCCACAAGCAGCGGCCAGTGGCCCCGCCCGTCCACCATCCGTAGAAGCTGCCAAGGTGGAAACGCTGCGCCTGACAGACGACACACAAGCTGTCGGCAGCCTCCGCTCACGCCGCGGTGTGGTGCTGCGCCCAGAGGTCAGTGGCCGTATTACCCAACTTAATTTCACTGACGGTCAGCGGGTCAGGAAGGGCCAGGTACTGGTGCAGTTTGATGATCAGCTACCGCAAGCGCAAGTCCAGCAAAGCATGGCCGAACTGTCGATTGCCCAAGCCAACCAAAAACGCAATCAGGAACTGGTGGCGCAAAATTTCATCAGCCAGCGTTCGCTGGACGAAAGCGCCGCCAATTTGCAAGTCGCGCAAGCAAAGCTGGCGTTGGCAAAAGCCACGGCAGACCGTTTGAAAATCATTGCACCTTTTGACGGCATCGTGGGCATCCGTTCAGTCAACGTCGGCGACTATCTGAAGGACGGTGCTGACATCGTCAACATCGAAGACATTGACGCGATCTTTGTCGACTTCAGATTACCGGAGCGCTTTCAGGGTAAGGTCAAAACGGGGCAGACAGCCATGCTGGACGTGGATGCACTGCCGGGGCGCAAGTACAGTGCGCAAATTCAGGCCATCGATCCTTTGATTGATTCGAACGGCCGTTCTGTGGGGGTACGGGGTTGCATTGACAATCGCCAGCTGCAACTACGCCCCGGCATGTTTGCGCGGGTCAACACAGTGTTTGGTGTGCGCGAAAACGCGCGCGTGATTCCTGAGGAAGCAATCGTTCCGCAGGGCGGTCGGCAGTTCGTTATCAAACTTCTGCCTGGGGATACGCCACAAACCCGCATCAGCAAACGTGTCGAGGTCAAGGTGGGTCTGCGCAGCCCTGGCAAGGTGGAGATCCTGGAAGGCCTTGATCCGGGCGACAGTGTTGTAACGGCGGGGCAGCAGCGCGTTCCGCGTGATGGCATGACCGTGAACGTGGTGGACCTGAGTGGCGCCAGAGCCAGTCGGCCAGGCGATGCCCCAGCCCCTGCAAATGCGGCCAGTGCCGCGTCTGGGTCAAAGCCGCAAGACTCAGCCGCCGCTGCCTTGCCCTCCATGCCTGCGGGCGGCACGGCAACCATGGCTGCAAAGCCCGTGGGGAAACCTATCGCTCAACCGGTGGTCAAAGCTGGCGGCCCCAACCCGTGTATAGCAGACGTAGCACCGCGCCCAGCGCGCAAACCAGCCATGTAAAACGAGGGTTTTGTTATGCAGTTAGCTGAAATTTCCATCCGTCGCCCAGTTTTTGCGACCGTGCTGTCGCTGCTGATTGTCCTGATCGGCGCCGTCAGTTTTAATCGCCTGACGGTTCGTGAATACCCCAAGATTGATGAACCTGTTGTCACCGTCAGCGTCAAGTATGCGGGTGCGTCGGCAGAGGTCATCGAGTCACAGGTCACCAAGCCGCTGGAAGACTCGATTGCCGGTATTGACGGCGTGGATGTGATTACCTCCATCAGCCGGGCCGAGCAGGGACAGATCAGTGTGCGGTTCAGGCTTGAAAAAGACGCCGACTCCGCTGCCGCCGAAGTACGCGACCGCACGTCCCGCGTACGTAACCGTTTGCCACAAGCCATTGAAGAACCGGTGATTGCAAAAGTTGAGGCGGACGCTTTTCCGGTCATTTTCATGGCTTTCAGCAGCGACAGCCTGTCGCAACTGGAGATCAACGACTTGATCAACCGTGTTGTCAAATCGCGGCTGCAAACTGTCACGGGGGTAGCCGATGTCCGTATTTTTGGCGAGCGCAAATATGCGATGCGCGTCTGGCTGGACACTGACAAGCTGGCGTCGTACCGGCTGACCACGCAAGATGTGGAAGATGCAATTCGCCGGAGCAATCTTGAATTGCCCGCTGGGCGCATTGAGTCCCAGCAGCGCGAGTTCAGCGTGACCTCGCAAACTGATTTGCTGCGGCCCGGCCAGTTTGGCGATATTGTGGTCAAAACCGTCAACGGCTTTTCTGTCAAGGTGCGCGATGTGGCTCGCGTGCAGGAAGCTGCTGCTGAAGAGCGTACCGCGGTGCGTCTGAATGGCCGTGCGGCAGTGGCGGTTGGTGTGATTCGTCAGGCCACAGCCAACCCGCTGGATTTGTCCAAAGGCGTGCGCGAAGCCATTCCCCGGCTGAAGGCTGACTTGCCGCCAGGCATGCTGATTGACATTGCCAACGACAACTCCGTCTTCATCGACCGTTCAGTGAAAAACGTTTACAAGACCATCGTTGAAGCCGTTGTTCTGGTGGCGCTGGTGATCTTTGTTTTCCTTCGTACCCTGCGTGCGTCGCTGATCCCGATCGTCACGATTCCCGTCAGTCTGGTTGGCACGTTTGCCCTGATGGCGCTGGCGGGCTTTTCCATCAATACGCTCACGCTGCTCGCGCTGGTGCTGGCCATTGGACTGGTGGTAGACGATGCCATCGTGATGCTGGAGAATATCTTCCGGCACATCGAAGAAGGCATGGACCCGTTTTCAGCCAGTATCAAGGGCGCCAGAGAAATTGGTTTTGCGGTGATCACCATGACAGCCACACTGGTCGCGGTGTACGCGCCTCTGGCTTTCACCCCCGGACGCACCGGCCGTCTTTTTATTGAATTTGCCTTGGCGCTGGCGGGTGCTGTGGTGGTGTCTGGGTTCGTTGCATTGACGCTGACGCCAATGATGTGCAGCCAGTTGCTCAAACACAACCCCAAGCCCAATTGGTTCGATCGGACCATGGAGCGGCTGCTCACCCAAATGTCCGACCGCTATGGCACGGTGCTGCGCTGGATTGTGACGGTGCGTGCGCCAGTTCACAGCGGGCAGTCAGGCAAGCCGGGCATGGGCGCTCGCCTCAAAGGCGCGGTGCTGCAAGCCCGATGGCTGGTGGTGGCTGTGATGCTGGCCAGCGGAGTGGCGATTGTGCTGGTGTTTCCTACCATGAAGCAGGAACTGTCACCGCTGGAAGACCGTGGCGTGATTCTGGCCAACGTCACTGCGCCTGATGGAGCCACGCTCGATTACACCAACCGTTACGCACAAGCGCTTGAACGAATGGGGCAGCCCTTCAAGGAATTTGACCGAATATTTGCCAACGTGGGCAACCCGACCGTGGCCCAGGCCAGTGTGGTGTACCGCACCGTGGACTGGGACGAACGCAAGAAAACCACGCTTGAAATGGCGCGCGAGCTGCAACCCAAATTCAACAGCTTGCCGGGTGTTTCTGTGTTCGCCATCACGCCGCCGTCTCTGGGTCAGGGCTTTCGCGAGCGGCCCCTGAACTTCGTGATCCAGACTTCCGAAAGTTATCAGAATCTGAACACGGTCACGCGTCAGATGATGGATGAAATTGCCAAAAACCCCGGCATTGTGTCGCCTGACGTGGACCTGCGCCTCAACAAGCCAGAGTTGCGCATCGAGGTGGTGCGCGACAAGGCAGCTGATCTGGGTGTCAGTGTGGAGGTGGTGGCCAAGGCGATTGAAACCGTGCTGGGTGGCCGCAACGTGACGCGCTACAAACGTGACGCCGAGCAGTACGACGTGATCGTGCAAACAGAAGCTCGCGGACGCACCACGCCAGAAGACATTGAGCGTATTTATGTGCGGGGCCGTAACGACACCATGATTCCGCTGTCTGCCCTTGTGAGGGTGCGCGAAAGCGTTTCGCCACGCGAACTGAACCATTTTGGACAACGCCGTTCGGTGTCTATCACTGCCAGTTTGGCGCCCGACTATTCCCTGGGTGAAGCGCTCAAGTTCATGGATGCAACAGCCGCCAAAGTTCTTAAAACAGGTTACAGCACCGACCTGAACGGCACCTCGCGCGAGTTCAAAAACTCTCAGGGCGCACTGGTCATTGTGTTTGCGCTGGCATTGCTGTTTATTTTCTTGGTACTGGCCGCGCAGTTTGAAAGCTTTGTCGATCCGCTGGTCATCATGCTGTCTGTGCCGCTGTCAATGATCGGTGCGCTACTGGCGCTTAAATGGTCGGGCGGCTCGCTCAATGTGTATTCACAAATTGGCCTGATCACGCTGGTGGGTTTGATCACCAAGCACGGCATTTTGATCGTGGAATTTACCAACCAGCTGCGTGCTGACGGTATGGACATGGTGGACGCGCTTATCAAGGCGTCAAGCCAGCGCCTGCGCCCGATTTTGATGACGACGGGGGCGATGGTGTTGGGGGCAGTACCCCTGGCGCTGGCGACCGGTGCGGGTGCCGAAAGCCGCATTCAAATCGGTTGGGTGATTGTGGGCGGTATGTCGCTGGGTACCTTGCTGACCATTTTTGTGGTGCCCACCATGTACACCCTGTTTGCCCGCAAGGCGATACCGGGTGCGAACACGACTGTCGCTAAAGAAGAGCCGGACGAACCCATGGCTCACCCTGAGTACGTCGCTAAATGACCCCTACCTTTTCATCGCGTCAGTCTTAAATAGTTGTCACAAGGGCTAGCCATGACCGATTTTTTACTGGGTTGGATCGTGGTGCTGTTGGCGATGATCTGCTACTGCCTTCAGGAGGGTATGCAAAAAAAAGACAAAAGTTCTCGCGATTCGGTACGCGGCATGGTCGGCGTGTTCGTGACTTCTTTTTTGACCGTCCTGGTTTTCTATGGTGTTGTAAGCCTTGTCTGGCGATACGTACTGAGTTCTTTTAAATGACAGGGACGGGCGGTTAAATGACCCCGTCAAACATGAGCACGTCCACGACGTCGCCGATAGCCACATTGCCCTGCGCATGATGCAAAACAATCAGGCCGTTGGCTTGGGCCATTGAGCTTAAAACGCCCGAGCCCTGGTTGCCGGTGGTTTTGACTTGTAGTGTGCCGTCAGCAGCCGTTGACACCCAGCCGCGCTGATACTCAGTGCGGCCTGGCTTTTTACGCATCGCCTCTTGGCTGCGTGCTCTGAGTAGCGGTTGTGGCTCAACCTTTGCCCCCATCATCTGCAGTAAAGCAGGGCGCACAAATGCCAGAAAAGTCACCATCACCGCCACCGGGTTGCCGGGTAGGCCAAACAAGATGGCGCCATTCTGGCTGCTACTATTTTCGTAGCTGCTAGCACTTGTATCTATTGGCTTGGGCACTGATTTAATGCCTGAAACGGGCTTCAAAACGGCATTTTTGATGCGCCCGACAGCCATGGGTCTGCCGGGGCGCATGGCAATCCGCCAAAACGCCACGTCGCCCAGTTCTTTCATCATCGCCTTGGTGTGGTCTGCCTCGCCCACACTGACACCGCCCGAGGTGATGATGGCATCAGCCTGCATTGCCGCCTGGGTAAAGGCGGTCCTCAAAGTGGCAGGGTCATCACGCACCACGCCCATGTCGATCGCCTGGCAGCCCAGGCGGGTGAGCAGGCCGTAAACGGTATAGCGGTTGCTGTCATACACCGCGCCTTCGCGTGGCGGCTCGCCTAGAGACAAAATTTCATCACCGGTCGAAAAGTAAGCCACCTTGAGCCGGCGGTAGCAGGGCACCGTTTTAAGACCCAAAGATGCTGCCAGGCCAAGTCTGGCGGGTGTCAGCGCGTCGCCTTTGAACAGCGCAGGCTTGCCCTGCATCAGGTCTTCGCCCCGGTGACGGCGGTTGTCACCGGGTTTTAGCAGTCGGGCCGGGATGGTGATGTGTTGGTCGTCTGTTGATACAAACTCTTGCGGCACAACCGTATCCAGGCCCGTTGGCATGATGGCCCCGGTCATGATCTTGACGCATTGACCGGACTTGACATCTCCCTGCCAGGCCTTGCCCGCAAACGCGGTGCCTACCACCTGCAGGGTCAAGGGTGCATCGCTGAGTGGCTGCCCATCAAACGCATAGCCGTCCATGGCGGAGTTGTCATGCGGCGGCACATCAAACGGACTGATCACATCTGCAGAAAGCACGCGTCCAAGCGCTTCAAACAGCGGCACATCGCTGGCATCCTGGACCGGTATGACAAGCTTGGCAAGAAAGCGCAGCACGTCATCAGCGGGCAGTGCCTGCGGGTCGTAGCCGGCCAGCTCAGCGGCAATCTGTGCGAGTGTTTTCACGGCGAACGAGATTCCAGCAAATGCAGTTCAGCCAGCGTATTGGCATTGAAAAACGCCTGGGCGTTGTCGCCCGGCAAATTGAACGGCACATGCACCACCTTGTGCTGCGCCGTCCAGGCGTCTATCTTGCGGCCACCACTCTGGGTAAAGTGCTGCAGGCTCTCCAGCATGTGGGTGCCCATCAGGCAGAAGACAGGCTGTGGTCTGGTCGCACCATCTTCTTCTGGCGCGCTGGCGACGGCAAAGTCTGCGGATTGTTCTTCAAACGCATAGGCCATGCGCGCCACCAAGTCATGCGGAAAGAGCGGCGTGTCGCATGGCACGGTCAGCAAATACGGCGTTTCGCAACGCTGAAGCCCGGTCATGAAACCCGCCAGCGGCCCGGCATAGTCGCCCATGTGGGTAGCGTCTGGCCACACGGGTACGCCAAACGATTCATAGGCTGCCAAATTACGATTCGCGTTGATCATCACATCACCCACCTGTGGTGACAGGCGCAGCAGCGTGTGCAGCGCCAGCGGCACGCCGTTGAAGTTTTGCAAACCCTTGTCAACGCCGCCCATGCGCGAGCCGCGCCCGCCAGCCAGAATCACAGCGGTGATGGCCTCGATGTGTAGGGGGGGCGTCATGTCATTCATCAATAGATAGTTCAAAAAGTAAGGAGCAATTTTTCGACGGGCCGCCCCTAGAAAAATTAGCCCCCTCGGGGGGCAGCGTATTACACGAAGTGAAAAGCGTGGGGGTCATTTCATCCGCCTATGTAGCTCATTTCGACGCGCTTTTTTCCGTCGCCAATCTGTGTGTCAGCAGGCAGCGCTGCCCGAAGTTCTGAATATCGGTCGTCGCGCTTATGCCAGATGTTCGCAACAGCGCTTGAGATTTGCTCGTCCCTGTAATCGCCACGCAGCAGGGCGCGCAAGTCATGTCCTTGGCTGGCAAACAGGCATAAAAACAGCTTGCCTTCAGTTGACAGGCGCGCACGATTGCAGTCGCTGCAAAACGCTTGTGTGACGCTGCTGATGACACCAATCTCGCCAGCACCATCCGCATAGCGCCAGCGCTCGGCCGTCTCGCCCAGGTAGTTCGCGTCGATTGCGGTGACGGGAAACTCGGCGTTGATGCGTTCAATCACCTGGGCGGAAGGCAGGACCTCGTCCATACGCCAACCGTTGGTGGCGCCCACGTCCATGTATTCAATAAAGCGCAGCACGTTCCCCGAGTGGCGAAAGTGCCTGGCCATGGGCAAGATTTCCTGGTCATTGGTACCGCGCTTGACGACCATGTTGATTTTGATGGGTAGCAAGCCGACCTTGTTGGCCACCTCAATCCCGCGCAGCACGTCAACCACCGGAAAGTCCACATCGTTCATGCGCCTGAAAATCGTATCGTCCATCGCGTCCAGGCTGACGGTCACGCGCTGCAAACCCGCGTCTTTCAGTGACTGCGCTTTTTTGGCCAGCAGCGACGCGTTGGTTGTCAGCGTGATGTCCAGCGGCTTGCCGGCTACCGTGGTCATGCTAGCCAGCATCTCAATCAGCACTTCCAGGTTTTTGCGCAGCAGGGGTTCGCCGCCCGTCAGGCGAATTTTCTCCACCCCATGCGCGACAAAAATCCGGGCCAGGCGCGCAATTTCCTCGAAGCTGAGCAGCGAGGTTTGCGGCAAAAACGCGTAGTCTTTGTTAAACACCTCGCTCGGCATGCAGTAGCTGCACCTGAAGTTGCAGCGGTCAGTCACGCTGATGCGCAGGTCGCGAAGGGGGCGGGCAAGGGTGTCGCTGAGCAGGCCTGTGGGTAAGGCGAGTCGCTCCGGTATGTGTGGCACGCTGCCTGCGCGGCGTATGTCCGTCAGAGGAATGGTTTTTGTAGTCACGCCATGAGTCTAAAACAATCAAACGCAGCGCGCGCCATCAACTTCTATACACACACCGCTGATAAAGTCCGCCTCGTCACTGGCCAGGTACAGCGCCGCGTTGGCCACATCCAGCGCGGTGGAAAAGCGTCCCAGCGGAATGCTGGCTCTGAATTTGGCCAAGCGAGACTCATCCATTGGCCCGCCCGCAAACTCGGCTGATAAACCCGTTTCTGGGTTGAACACCGGGTTTATGCAGTTGATCCGAATGTTGTCAGGCCCCAGCTCGGCGGCCAGGGACTTGGAGGTCGTGATGACCGCGCCCTTGCTGCCGTTGTACCAGGTCAGGCCCGGCCGGGGGCGCACGCCTGCAGTGGATGCAATGTTGATAAAACTGCCACCGCCATTGGCCTTGAAGTGCGGCACGGCGTGAATGGTGCTGAGGTAAATGCTTTTGACATTAATCGCGTAGCACTTGTCAAAGTCGTCCTCGCTCACGTCCAGAGCCGGCTGGTTGCGGTGCGTCCAGCCCGCGTTGTTGATCATCACATCGAGCTTGCCGTGGCGAGCAACTGCTGCTTCAACCAGTGCTTTGACTTGTGCTGAGTTCGTCACGTCAGCTTGAAAAAACGACGCGACTCCACCTGCCTTGACGATGGCCGCCACGACCGCCTCGCCCATGAATGCATTGATGTCGTTGACGATAACGCTGGCACCCTCAGCCGCCAGACGCCGGGCAATGCCCTCGCCAATGCCGCCGCCGGAGCCTGTGACGATGATGGATTTGTTTTTTAGTCTCATTTGATATTTTTAATTGCTATTAAATCAGGAGCTGCTTGCACATGTATTTATTGGGCTAGAGGTCATTATGATAGGTTAAACGCGACGTGTACGAGGTCACCCATGCTTCACCGCCACCGTCTTCAGCGTCGTGAAACCAAGCAAGGCCTCAAACCCCTTCTCCCGCCCATAGCCAGACGACTTCACGCCGCCAAACGGCAACTCCACCCCGCCGCCTGCGCCGTAGTTGTTGATAAAGACCTGGCCAGCGCGGACTTTTTTGGCCATGCGGAACTGGCGTGCACCGTCTTGTGTCCACACGCCTGCGACCAAGCCGAATGGGGTGGCGTTGGCAAGTTCAATCGCGTGGGCTTCATCTTTGAAGCTCATGGCGCACAGCACCGGGCCAAAGACTTCTTCCTGGGCGAGGCGATGCATCACGGGCACGTCGCGCAGCAGGGTGGGGGCCTGGTAAAAGCCAGTGTCGGGTGCTTCGTCAACAATCTGGCCCTGCGCCACCATCGGTATGCCTGCGACCTGGGCGTCGCTTAAAAAGTCCCAGACGCGCTGCTGCTGGCTTTGGCGGATGAGAGGGCCGACGTCCAAGTCCATCGTTGCCGGGCCGACGCGAAGGGCCTCGAAAGCTGCGCCTAATCGCTCCAATAATGGTTCATAGATGCTTTGATCTACCAGCAGGCGTGAACCTGCCGAGCAGGTCTGCCCAGCGTTCTGCACGATGGCGTTGATGAGGGTGGGGATGGCTTCGTCCAGATTGGCGTCGGCAAAAACGATTTGCGGGCTTTTGCCACCCAGTTCCAGCGTGACCGGGCAGTGGCGCACGGCGGCGACCTGCTGGATTAATGTGCCAACCGACGGGCTGCCGGTAAAGCTGATGTGGTCGATGCCCGCATGCCGGGCCAGCGCGTCACCTACTTCATGACCGTAACCCGTCACGATGTTGATGGCCCCCGCCGGAAAGCCGACCTCCGCCGCCAGTTGCGCCACGCGAATCAATGACAAACAAGCGTCTTCACTTGGTTTGACGACACACACATTGCCCGCCGCCAGCGCCCCGCCCACGCTGCGGCCAAAAATCTGCATCGGGTAGTTCCACGGAATGATGTGACCTGTCACGCCATGCGGCTCACGCCAGGTCATCACGCTGTAGCCATTCAGATAGGGCAGGGTGTCGCCATGCAGCTTGTCGCACGCGCCTGCGTAAAACTCAAAGTACCTGGCCAGGGCCGCGGCATCGGCCTTGGCTTGCTTCACGGGTTTGCCGCAATCGCGCTGCTCCAGCAGGGCCAGCTCGTCCGCATGCTCGGCAACCTTGTTTGACAAGCGCATCAACAAACGCCCACGCTCGGCAGCGGTGATGTGCTGCCACACCAGGTCAAAACAATCACGTGCGGCGGTGGTGGCAGTGTGAATATCGGCAGCGTTGCTGCGCTGAATCTCGTCAAACACCTGACCGTCAGATGGGTCAATGACAGGGATGGTTTTGCCGGAGGAGGAGGGGACGCAGGCGTTGGCGATGTAGTTGAGTTGCATGGGGCTTATTTTGCGTCAAACGCTCAAAATAGCCTGTTTTGAGCGTTTTTAGGGCATCAAATTGGCCTCCAGGCCAATAGATGTATGCGGGAGCAGCTCTTGAATTAATAGCGATCCGCAGCTACTTGGGCCAACCAGCCCGCGCCTGCTGATTCTGGACAAAGCCACAGAAGGCCTGGCCACGGGGATACGTGAGGAGATCTTGCGCTGCCTGGCCACGCTAAAAGCCGAAGGCCAAACCATTCTGGTGGTCGACAAATACGTCCACAAACTCGTCGGCCTGGCCGACCACTACATCATTCTGGAGCGCGGCCGGGTGGTGTGGGCGGGGGATTCAGCGGCGTTGAATGCTGACCGCAGCCTTTGGACTGAGTATTTGGGGGTTTGAGGGGCTGAGGGGTCTTTGGAGGCTAAAAAGGCCGTTTTCAGTTGCAAAAAGTGGCTGTAGGCCAATGGATACGTGCGCGAGAAGCTATGAAAATAGTAGTAGCTGTGGTGAAGACTTGATGAAGTTTCATCTTCGTTCGGGTTTAGCTTGTCGAAGCTTGCGATTGATTGAATCCTGCTCGCTATTACTCCGACTGCTCTATGGTTTCTGGTCGGGTGATGTCCACAAGGAACAACCAATAGCACCGCAAATTAGCCCTGGCATGACTGAGATACCGAAATCTCGGGTTAGCGTAATAGTCAAACAAGACGACCAGCCCCCGACAACCCAACTCGCCGAGGAACAAACTAGAAGCGACCACGATAGATAGCCCCATGTTCCTCAAGTTAAAGCGCCTAGGCTCAAAGCAAGCAACTCTGAAATAGGCAGAATCTCCCCATCCGGCCTACGCCGAATTGAATAGAACGATGCTAGTTTGAAAGAGAATGCCAGCCAAGTTGGCACGGCGATCAACGAGCCCACGAGATAGACGACGATCAGTGCATAACCCCCAGCTGAAGCAACGTTTGCTCCGCCGGAAGCAAAAAATGCAATAAGTGGCCCGAGAAGCACAAATAGCAAAAGAGTGCTTACGGAAAACGCAATACTGAGCGGATCATTTGCTTTATCTTGGGTGGATTGAAGGTTGTTCGACATCGATTCAAATATAACTGCCATTAAGCGACTTTGCGCAGATGTCAAGTCACACTAGACAAGCTAGGCGCTACACATTCAGGAGCTGCTCGCGCATATAGCTATTGGTCTAGAGCTACATTTATCAGTCAAAACGTGCCATTTTCAAGCCTCCAAGGCCTCAAAACCAGCATTCCAGGCCGCTTGAAGTACCCGAATCCCGGTTTCCAAGCCGATTTCACCCACCATTTATGCCTCCAGCTCAATAGATATATGCGCAAGCAGCTATAAAAATAATAGTGACTCAACTCATCACGGGAATACTCAGCGCCGTTGCCGCAGCATTCAACTGCCTGTCAAAGCAGCAAAAAACCAGATTGCTACCCAATTGCCTGTGCACACGCTGCACGCTGGCCAGTTGCACGCTGTCGTAGGCGCGCAGGCCGAAGCTCAGGGCGAGTTCGCCTGCTTTTTGTACCAGGTCTGAGTCAATTGGGACTTTGGTAAAGCTGCCCCATTCGCTTGTTAGACGCTGGAGCCCAGATGCTGATTCGCCGCGTGTAATTTGAAGGGTACGCTCTTTAAGGCCAAATGCGGCGCACATTTCAGCCCAAGTGAGCAGACTGACAAAGCGACCTGAGGCATCCTCTAGCCACGCTCGAACTTCCGGGCTGTTGATCTCGTTCGCATAGGCTTTCATCAGGGCTGACGTGTCGCAAAACACAATCACCGAGGGCCTCGCATTTCAAGTACGAGTTCGCTCATGGTTTGACCGTTTGGGCCAGGCGGGAAAGTCACCAACTCACCCAATCGAAAAGGCTGGGTCGGCAGCTGCAACGCTATCCCCGAATCCATCAACTTTTTCATGGCTTCTTCGTCAGTCATGGTTTGTTTGGCTGGGGGTGTTGTCTTTGGCGCAACCAGCTCGGCCACCACTTTGCGGTGTGAGGTGATTTGAACAATCTCACCCCGGCGCATGAGGGCGATCGCGTGAGCGGGGTTAGCTTTCAACTCGCGGATAGAGACTTGCATGTTGGTGACCTCAATTTAAATAGTGGTCACATTTTATATTAAATGCTATTTGTGGTCACAAATTTATGTTGACCAAAAAGAATGCACCAAGCACCACAGGAGTGCATTTTTCTGCCGTATGGCATGCCAACAACTGGGCACAGTCCTTGCACACAAGATGAGATACAACTTCAAAGGACCTCCCATGCTTAACCGTAGAAACCTCCTCGCAACAGCCGCAGCTACCGTCGCAGCTGGTCCCATGTTCAATACTGCATTTGCCCAAGACAAGGTGCTGCGCGTCGGCACGCTCAAGCTGATGCATGCCATTACGCCGCATTTTTACGAGAAGTTTGCCATCCCCGGGTACAAGATTGAAGTCATCCCGTTTGAAACGCCCACCGATGGCAAAAACGCAGTGGTGACCAAATCAGTCACGTTTGGTGCCTTTGGCATTGCCGCTGCCACACTGGGCGGCGCAGCCGGTGAGCCGGTGGTCGTCATTGGTGCCCAGTGCAACAAGGGCATGGCGGTGGTGGCGGGCAAGGACTCTGGCATCGCCTCCATCAAGGGCCTGAAGGACAAAAAAGTGGGCATTCTGCCGGGCTCCACGCAAGAAGTAGTCATTCTGGACCGGCTCAATCAAGAGGGCATGTCGATCAAGGACATCACACCCGTGCGCCTGGCCTTCAGCGAGATGGCCACGGCCCTTGAGCGTGGCGACATTGATGCGTATGTGGGTGCCGAGCCTGGCCCGTCGATTTCTGTCAGCCGGGGCGTCGGCAAAATTGTCGAATACCCCTACGGCACGCCGACCGGGTCTCTGAATATGGTGATTGGCACGCACAGCGATACCGTTAAAAACGACCCGGCACTGGTCAAGCTCTACCTGCAAATGCACCGCAAAGCCACGGAGTTCGCATTGGCCAACCGTTCCGCATTTGTTGAAATGTCAGAACAGAAACTGGGTTTGCCTGGCAAGACAGTTGAACTGGCCGCGCCGAATATTGAACTGACCTGGCGCATCGACGACGACTGGGTGACCCGTGCCAAGTACTACGGCGCGCAGATGCTTGACAAAAAGCAGATTCGGCAGTTGCCTGACTACGGCAGCTTCATCAACACCAGCTTTGCCAAGAGCCTGTAATTGAGCACTGCCAGTCCTCACTTACGGACCGTACTGACGGCAGTAGCGCTGCCGCTCATTTTGATTGCCGGATGGCATGCTGGCGTTCGCCTCACCGGCACGCGCCTGATTCCCGTGCCTTGGGATGTTGGCCTGATGCTGTACGACTTTGCCTTTGGCGGCATTTATGACGACACCTACAGCAAGACCTTGCACATTCACCTGTGGAAGTCGTTCACCCGCGTGTATGCCGGCTTTTTTGCCGCCGCACTGGTGGGTATACCGCTGGGCTTGCTGATTGGCCGCATCGCATCGATACGCCAGTTTGTCGACCCCACGCTGCAACTGCTGCGGCCGGTGCCGGTGACCGCGTGGCTGCCGCTGTCGATGATCTTCTTTGGCATCGGGCCGAATGCAGCCATCTTTCTGGTGTTTCTGGGCGCGTTTTACCCGATCGTTTTCAACACCACGTTTGGAGTGCGTTCGGTAGACGCGAGGCTGTTTGAAGCTGCAGCCATGCTGGGCTGCAAGGGGCCCTCGTTGTTTAGGCAGGTGGTGCTGCCTGCATCGCTACCCGCCATTTTGAACGGCCTGCGCCTGGGCCACGGCTTTGCCTGGATTTTGATTGTGGTGGGTGAAATGACCGGCGTGCAGCAAGGCTTGGGCGCCACCATCATGGATGCCCGCATGCTGTCGCGCTCGGAGCTGGTGATTGCCGGCATGGTGGTGATTGGCATCGCCGGTTTTGCCACGGACCGCGTGCTCGTGATGCTGAACAACAAACTATTGCAGTGGAGCCCCCAACACCGTGCCTGATACCACCCCAAGTCTTCAGGCGAATCGCACTCTGCCAGTGCTCAACGTCAGCCATCTTGAAAAAACGTTCAGCATGGGAGAGCGCACCACCCAGGCTTTGCATGATGTGAACCTGAGTGTCAACAAGGGCGAGTTTGTCTGCCTGATTGGCGCTTCGGGTTGCGGCAAGTCCACCCTGCTGCGCATACTGGCCGGGTTTGAAACCGCAACGTCGGGGCTGGTCAGCATGTACGGCATGCCGATAACCGGCCCCGGCCCAGAGCGCGGCATGGTGTTTCAGGACTTTGCATTGTTCCCGTGGCTCACAGTGCGTGAAAACATCGCCTTCGGGCCGCACCAGCGCGCCCTGCCCAAGGCCAAACTCGACGAGATTTCTGGCTATTACATGGACATGGTGGGGTTGACCAAGTTTGCCGACTATTACCCCGGCCAGTTGTCTGGCGGCATGAAGCAGCGTGTGGCGATTGCGCGGGTATTGGCCAATGACTGCGAAGTGCTGTTAATGGACGAGCCCTTTGGCGCGCTGGATGCGCTGACGCGTGAAAAATTACAGCAGGACCTGCTGGAAATCTGGGAGCGCACCAAACTGACCATCATCTTTGTCACGCATGCGGTGGAAGAAGCCGTGCTGCTGTCAGATCGCGTGGTGGTGATGACGGCTGGCCCCGGGCGGATTGAAGAGGACGTGAAGCTGGCACTTGAACGGCCGCGCGATATTGTGGGGATTGAATTTAACCAGGTCCGGCGTGACATCACCCTCATGTTGTCCAGCCACGTGTCGATGAAAGCAGCAGCATGACAGCAGTCTACAAAGGCATGAACCGCGCCGAACTGGACGCGGGCTACAACAACAGCCTGGCAGTTGCCAACAGCAGCGAGCTGATGGCCGGTTTTGACGAGCTGAGTGCTCAGATGCGCCACATGCCAGAAGCGCGCATTGGCCTGCGCTACGGGCCAGCACCGCGCAACCTGATTGATTACTTCCCTGCGGCCAAGCCAGGCCCAGTGGTCGTTTTTATTCATGGCGGCTATTGGCAAATGCGGTCCAAGGAAAACTTCAGTTTTCTGGCCAAAGGGCTGCTGGCGCATGGCCTGCATGTGGCCATGGTGGGTTACACGCTGGCGCCTGATGCTAGCCTCGCGCACATTGTGGATGAGGTTCGCAGCAGCATTGACTGGCTGTCCGCGCACGCTGCAGAATTTGGTGGCGATGTAAAGCGCATGGTGGTCTCGGGCTGGTCTGCGGGCGGGCACCTGACCGCGATGTGCATGGACGCACCTTGCGTGGTGGGCGGTCTGGCCATCAGCGGCATTTATGACCTGGAGCCCGTGCGCTTGAGCTATGTCAACGACAAGCTGGGCTTAAAGCCTGCTGATGTCCCCTTGCTCAGCCCGGCCCTGCTGCCGCTCAGCCCCAAACCCATGGTGATTGCTTACGGGCAGTCAGAGTTGCCCGAGCTGCAAGCGCAGTCGCAGGCGTTTTTTGCGGCACGTGCTGCTGCAGGTTTGCCAGGGCAGTTGCTGGCGCTACCGGACCTGAACCACTTCACCATCTTGCCGGCGCTTGCCAGTGCAGATGGCGCGCTTGCGCTGGCTGCCAGCCAGCTGGCATTCAGTTGACTGGCTAACGCAATACAGCGGCTGCGTGACTTTGCAGCCCTGCATCTGCCCGCAACATAATGGGCGGTTTCAACCGATGGAATAATTCCGGGGTCTCTCGAGGAAATGTTGCATGCGCCTGCGCCACATTGAAGTTTTTAATGCCGTCATGCTGACGGGCAGCGTTAGCGGAGCAGCGCGCTTGATCAACGTCACCCAGCCCGCCGTCAGCCGAATCCTGCAGCATGCTGAATTGCAGCTGGGTTTTGCGCTTTTTCAGCGGGTCAAAGGCAGGCTGCTGCCCACGTCTGAAGCGCTGAGCCTGTACCCGCACATTGAGCAGTTGTTCGCGCAACTCGACAACGTGCAGCGGCTCGCCGCCAATCTGAAGGCGGGCGACACTGCCAAAGAGCTCCGCATTTTGACCGTGCTGGCGCTCAGCTATGAAATCTTGCCGCACGCCATCAAGCTGTTTCGCGTCAAGCACCCCGACGTGGCGATCACGGTCAAGGCGCTGCATTCACCGCAAATCGTGGCAGCCCTGGTGCTGCAAGAGGCTGACGTGGGTTTTCTTTTTAGTCCGGTGGTGCATTCGGCGCTGGCGCAAGAGCACCTTGCCGATGGCCGCATGGTGTGCATTGCACCCAAGGGCCTGCTGGCAGCCCGCTTTTTAAAGCGCGGCCACATCACGCTGACCGAGCTGGCCAAGCTTGACAAAGTACCCGTGATTGGCCTGGACGCACAAGACCCGGTAGGGCGGGTGCTGAGCCAGGCCAGCCGCGAGGCTGGCGTCGGTTTGAAGTTCGACATCACGGTGCAGACCTACCATTCGGCGCTGGCGCTAGCGCACCACGGCCTGGGTGTGGCGCTGGTCGATACCTGTACCGCTGCGTCAAGCGACCCGAACCGGGTTGATGTGCTGGATCTGGAGCCCTTGATACCCGTCCCCATCAAGGCATTGTTGCCTGCGGGCAAACCGGGGTCGGTGGCGGTACGGGCGTTCGTGCGGTGTTTTGAGCAGGCTTTGAAGTTCAAGCAGTCAATTTAATAATTGAGCCACCCGCGCGGCTGACCCAAACGCCAGCGTAAAACCCAGCGCGCCGTGCCCCACGTTGAACAGCATATTGGCTGGTCCTTTGGGATGCTTGCCAATCAGGGGCAGGGCAGTAGGCGTGGCGGGGCGCAGGCCCGCCCATGGGTTTAGCTCAGCGAACTGACTGCATTGTGGAAACAGCGCCTGCGTCGATGCCTTGAGGGATTGGATTTGCCGGCTGTCAACTTGCGTGTCATACCCCGCCAGTTCGGCCATGCCGGCTACCCTCAGGCGTGAACCGATGCGTGCAAACACCACCTTGCGGTCACTGTCAGTCACGCTGACGGCAGGCGCTTTGCTTGGATCTTCTACTTCCACAGTAATGCTGTAACCCTTCAATGGGTAAATGGGCAAATGAACATCGAGTTGCCGCGCCAGGGGTGCAGACGCCGCGCCGAGGGCCATCACGTACTGGTCTGATTCAACCTCGCCGCGGGGCGTTTTAATGCCAACAACAGCGCCCGCTCTTGTCTTGATTTGCTCAATCGGCGTCTCCAGCAAAAACTGCACGCCGCGCTGGCTGAGCAGTGCCATCAAGCCGTGGCACGTCTTCAGGCAGTCAGCGGCGCATTCGCTGGGGGTGTAAATCGCCCCGGTAATGTTCTGCTGGTAGCTGCCCAGTGCGGGTTCAATGGCCATACAGCGTTCAGCGCTGATGGCCTCTTGTACGCTGCCGATCTCGCGTTGCAGCAACATCTGCTTTTGGGCGGCTGCAAACGACTGAGCTGTCGAAAAAAGCACCAGCTTACCGGTGCTTGAAAAATCGACAGCCAGTTTTTCTTGGGCCAGCATGGCATCAAAGCCCTGACGGCTTTGGGCGGCCAGCTTCAACAGGGCGATGGTGGTGCTGCGCGACGTGGCCGCGGTGCAAGCCGCCAAAAACTGCAAGCCCCAGCGCCACTGGTGCACATCGAGTTGCGGACGGATTTTAAGGGGCGAGGTGGGCGACAGCAGCAGCTTAGGTAACTGTGCCCAGATGCCCGGGTCAGCCAGCGGCTGGACGTAGCTGTAACTGAGCTGCGCGCCGTTGCCGCCACTGGCGCCGCTGCCGGGCCCGGCACGGTCAATCACTGTGACGTCATGGCCTGCACGGTTCAACTCATAAGCCGTGGACAGACCCACAATGCCCGCCCCTAATACACACACCCGCATCGCTGTTCCTTGAAGTCAAAACCTGACTTTACGAAGTGAATGCATCTTTGAACAATGCCGATTGAAGCCTGCCCATGCCTTGGAGTTATGGGCTGCGGCTGGATGAGGGAATGCCATGACTTTTTGTCATGGGTTTACCGTGAAAATACATGACCCAAAGCGCCCAGTCTCCATACACTGGCGTGGCAAGTAACCCAGACTTTTCATTTTTCAAAGCTTTATCAAAAGGACCTCCATGAAACTCTCAACCCTGATGACCGCCGCACTGTTATGCGCAGGCCTGGCAGCTATAGCCACCAGCGTCAGTGCTCAGACTCTGAAAAAAATCGCTGACAACAACAAGATTACTGTGTCTTACCGCGAGGCATCGGTGCCTTTCAGCTACCTGATTGGCTCCAGCAAGGCGGTGGGGTTTTCTGTCGAACTGACCGAAGCCATCATTGACGATGTGCGCAAAAAAACCAAAAAGCCTGACCTGCAGATTGCCTACATGCCCGTGACGTCACAAAACCGCATTCCGTTGCTGGTTAACGGCACGTACGACCTGGAGTGCGGCTCGACCACCAACAACTCGACCCGTGCCAAGGATGTGACCTTCAGCACCAATATTTTTTACACCGGCACACGCTTGCTAACCAAGAAAACATCGGGCGTTAAAAACTATGCCGATCTGGCCAAAAAGACGGTGTCGAGCACCACGGGTACCACCAACGCCCAGGTGATCCGCAAGTACAACACCGAGAAAAACCTCGACATGCAACTGATTCTGGGCAAAGACCACGATGACTCGCTGCTGCTGGTTGAAAACGACCGCGCGGTGGCGTTTGCGATGGACGACATTTTGCTGTTTGGCTTGATGGCCAACTCGAAAAACCCGGCATCGCTGCTAGTGGTGGGTGACTCGCTGCAAGTCGAGCCCTACGCCTGCATGGTGAGGAAAGACGACCCGGAGTTCAAAAAACTGGTTGACGGCACCATCAACCGCATGATGAAGTCGGGCGAATTTGCCAAGCTGTACACCAAGTGGTTTGAGTCTCCGATCGTGCCAAAAGGCGTGAACCTGGCCTTGCCGATGTCGCCAGAATTGAAGGCCAACCTGAAAGCGCAAAGCGACAAACCCGCGTTGTAACGGCATCACCTGAAGCCATGAACAGCACACGCAGCGTTACAGCCACCGTTGGCATTTTGGGGGGCATGGGCCCCGCTGCTGGCGCTGACTTTGCACGCCTGTTTGTGGCCGCCTGTGCGGACCACATGCGAGGGCGCGGCATCGCGGTGTCTGACCAGGCTTTTCCTGAGCACTGGCTGGCGCAAGTGCCTGTGCCTGACCGCAGCACCGCCCTGGGCGCGCCGGGTTTTGGTGGGCACCAGCCGTTGGAGCCGATGCTGCAAGCCATGGGCAAGCTGGCCGCGCTGGGCGCGACCACCATTGCCGTGGCCTGCAACACGGCCCATGCCTGGCATGGCGAACTGCAAGAGCGCTTTCCGCAGCTTGAAGTGCTGCACGTTGCGCGCGAGGTGGCGCGCACGCTGGCAGCGCGCGGCGTTCGGCAGGTGGGTCTGCTGGCAACGGCGGGTACCTATCAGGCCGGTTTGTACGACCAGGCTTTTACGCAGCAGGGCGTGCTATGCCACAGCCCGTTTCCTGAAGAGCGCGAGCAACTGATGCACGGCATTTACAGTGGCGTGAAGGTTGGCAACATGGCGCTGGCTCACAGCGCGTTTGCCGGTGTGGCCGAGGCATTGGCCAGGCGGCATGGCCTGCAAACACTCGTGCTGGGCTGCACCGAGATGCCGCTGGCCCTGACCAGCGTGCCCGGCATGGCCGACCTGGATCTGATTGACCCGGCAGAGCTGCTGGCCCAGGCGCTGGCAAAACGGGCCTATCGGGTCGCGGGCTGAAAACTGCCAAAAACCGCCCAAAAAATCTTTTTAAGGTATGTTTTATTGGTTTTGAGCAATAGATACATGCGCGAGCAGCTATAAAAAATATAGCGCCATGGAGCCAGATTCAATCAGCTGACGCGCTCCAGCGGTTGCCCCAAGGGATGTTGTTGGCTTTGCTAATCTTGTCAAGGCTGCGTCTGTCGCGTTTGGTTGGGCGGCCGTGCTCCAGGCTGCTGGCGGGCTCGAGGCGGCGTTGTTCAGCCATTTGGGCGCGCAGATTCAGGCTGTCCTCGGTTTCTTCATACATCAACTGGGCCAGCGGTGCACCGCCGCGCTTGTCGCTGATGCCGCGCACTACCAAGGTTCGGGTGGCTGGTCCCTGGCGTAGCATGATCGAATCACCCACCTTCACCTCTTTGGCGGGTTTGACTTCTGCGTCGTTGACGCGAACCCGGCCTTTGTCAATTTCTTCACTGGCCAGGCTGCGGGTTTTGTAAAAACGCGCGGCCCAGAGCCATTTATCGATGCGGAGTTTTTCCATGTGTCGATATTTTGAACCAGACTTGTTTTTCAAGGGCTAGAAAGGCTGAATCTCAGTACTTTCCCCTATGCTTTACTGGCTTAACGGATATTCAGGACGTGCATCATCCCTGTTCTGGACATTGTTTCTGATCAGGAGTGTTTTATGCGTCGTGATACTTTCATTAAATCCATGGCCGCCATGGCTGCAGCCGGTGCCTTGCCTCTGCCCGCCCTGGCTGCCGCCAACATCAAAATGATGATTCCCGCCAACCCTGGTGGCGGCTGGGACACCACGGGCCGCGCCTTGGGCAAGGCCATGCAGGAGTCAGGTGCTGCCAGCACCGTGACCTTTGACAACAAAGGCGGCGCTGCTGGCGCCTTGGGCCTGGCCCAGTTTGTCAATGGCGCCAAAGGTGACGGGAATGCGCTGATGGTGATGGGTGCTGTCATGCTGGGCGGCATCATCACGGGCAAACCGCCCGTGTCGCTCAGTCAGGCCACGCCAATTGCCCGCCTGACCAGCGAGTACAACGTGTTTGTACTGCCAGCCAACTCGCCCTTCAAGTCCATGGCTGATGTGGTGGCGCAACTGAAAAAAGATCCAGGCAGCGTTAAGTGGGGTGGCGGCTCACGCGGCTCGACCGAACACATTGCGGCGGCCATGATTGCGCGTGAAGTCGGCGTGGACCCGGCCAAAATCAACTACGTGGCTTTTCGGGGCGGTGGTGAGGCAACGGCAGCCATTCTGGGCGGCAACGTCACAGTCGGCGGCAGTGGTTACAGCGAATTTGCTGAATACATCGCCTCTGGCAAGATGAAAGCCATTGCCGTCACGTCTGAAGCGCGCCTCAAAGGTGTGGCCATACCCACCCTGAAAGAGCAGGGCATCAATGTGATGATTGGCAACTGGCGTGGCGTCTATGGCGGGCCCGGCATCACGGCTGCCCAGCGCAGCGAGCTGACTGAGGTGGTTCTCAAAGCCCTGAAAGCCAGGAGCTGGGTCGAGGCCTCCGAGAAAAACAGCTGGACACCTGCCGTGCTGACGGGTGCGGCGTTCGAGAAGTTTGTCGACGACGACTTTGCCAGCCTGCGCGCAACCATGGTCAAGTCTGGCATGGTGTAAAGCCAAATGACACAACCAAACCCTTCAACCCTGCAAACTGTCGTCGCTGCAGGCGTGTTGCTGATTGGCCTGGGGCTGGCGGCGGGCGCTGTCAGCATTCCATCTGCCGCAGGGTATGGCGGCGTCGGGCCCAATTTTTTGCCCTGGCTGGTGTCGGTGGCGCTGACGGTGTGTGGCGCATTCATGGTGTGGGAGGCACGTACAGGCGGCTTTACGGCGATGGATGAGCCTGACGGCGTTGTGCCGTGCTGGTCGGGCTTTGCATGGGTCTCGGCTGGGTTGCTGGCCAATGCAGCACTCATCACCACCATCGGTTTTATTTTGAGTTGCACGCTGTGTTTTGTGCTGGCAGTGCAGGGCTTACGCGGCGCTGCAGGCCAAGCTGATTTGAAACCCGCCAGGCTGGCCAAAGACGCCCTGATCGGTATCGCGATTTCAGCGCCGGTGTACTGGATGTTCACCAAGTTCCTGGCAATCAACTTGCCGGGGCTGACATCAACCGGCTGGCTCTAAATCCTTCTAAGGCCTGAAATCTTATGGATGTTTTCAATTTGCTCATGCAGGGCTTTGCCACTGCCGCCACCCCGGTCAATCTGCTCTGGTGCTTTGTGGGCTGTGCGCTGGGCACGGCGGTTGGTGTGCTGCCAGGCATTGGCCCGGCTGTTGCCGTGGCCATGCTGCTGCCCATCACGGTCAAGGTCGAGGCCACCGCGTCAATGATCTTTTTCGCCGGTATCTACTACGGCGCCATGTACGGCGGCTCGACCACCTCGATTTTGCTGAACACGCCGGGCGAGACCGCCAGCATGGTCACCGCGATGGAAGGCAACAAGATGGCCAAGAGCGGCCGTGCGGGCGCAGCACTGGCCACAGCGGCCATTGGCTCGTTTGTAGCGGGCACCATTGCTACCGTCATCGTTACCTTGTTCGCCCCCATCGTGGCCGAATACGCCGTCAAA
>JANNYZ010000177.1:0-2104 GCA_031410335.1 Polaromonas sp.
GGCGTTGAAGCCATCTGGAACGAACACCGTGAGTCCACCCGTGGCCGCGACCTGGACATCACCGGCATGAGCTACGCCATGCTGGACGCCGCACCGCAGCAATGGCCTTTGAGAACTGGCGAAAGCGTTGGCAAGGCACGCCTGTACGAAGACGGTATCTTCCCCACGGCGGACGGCAAAGCCAGATTTGCCAACACTGTCTACAAGCCCGTCGCGGAACCACGCGAATCACGTTACCCGTTTTCATTGACCACGGGCCGCCTGCGTGACCAGTGGCACGGCATGAGCCGCACCGGCACGCTGGGCAGGCTGTTTGGCCATGTGGCCGAGCCCTCGGTACAAATGAACGCCAATGACATGGCGCGCAGGCTGCTCAAAGAAGGCGACCTGGTTCACGTCACTTCCAAGCGCGGCTCGATTGTGGTGCCGTTGCAAGCCTCGCCAGAAGTTGCCGCAAGCCAGGCATTTATTGCCATGCACTGGGGCAGCGAATACCTCAGCGGCCTGTCCAGCATTGGCGAGCCGCTGGCAGGCGTGAACGCGATCACCACCTCGGCCTACTGCCCCACATCCAAGCAGCCCGAGCTGAAGCACGCGGCTGTCAAGATTTTGAAGGCCGAGCTGCCCTGGAGCCTGCTGGCCATGGCCTGGCTGCCTGCGGGTGAGTCACTGAAGGCGCGTGAACTGCTCAAGCCATTGATGAAGGCCTTTGCCTTTACCAGTTGCGTGCCGTTTTCCAACAACACACCGCTGGCGGACCAGGGCGCTGCGCGTGAAGGGGTGCTGTTCAGGGCCGCAGCGCACATCGTGCCGCCCGATGAATTGCTCATGCAGATTGAAAAAATACTCGGCTTGACGACGCACGACGTGCTGCACTATGCCGATAAAAAGCGTGGCCAGCGCCGCAGCGCCAAGCTGACCCGCATCGCTGATCATGCAGAGCTGACAGGCTTTTTACTGGCAGGTGACACCAGCGCTGAGGCGTGGATCAAAACCGTACTGGAAGGCGAACTGCCTGCACAAACTTACGGCCGTCTGCTGCTGTCGCCGGGTGCCAAAGCGCCCGTGGCGGTTGAAGCGCGTGGCAAGCTGGTGTGCACCTGCCTGAATGTGACGGACGCTGCGATTGAGGGCTATCTGAAAAACGAACAAGGCAACGAAGTAGAACGTTTTGCATCGCTGCAAGCGGCATTGAAATGCGGTACCAATTGCGGCAGTTGCGTACCTGAGCTCAAACGCATGGTGCGTTCAAGCAAAAGCGCAGCGCAGCGTTCGGTGATTCCCATCAAACAAATCGCCTGAAGCATCACGTGAAAGTACGGTTCGCCTTCGCGGACAATGCAGCTATGGGAATCAGTCACTACATCAAGGAAATCGGTCGCGGCAAAGACGGCGCAAGGCCTCTGTCGCGTGAGCAAGCCACGGACCTGCTGGGCCAGGTGCTGGACGGCACGGTCACAGACCTGGAGGTGGGTGCGTTTTGCCTGGCCATGCGCATCAAGGGCGAAACACCCGACGAAATGGCGGGGTTTTTAGATGCATTGCACAGCCGTATGAACCTGGTGCCCGACGGTGGTACGCCTGTCGTCGTGCTGCCCAGCTACAACGGCGCACGCAAACTGCCACTGCTGACGCCACTCTTGGGCCTGCTGCTGGCGCGCGAAGGTGTGGCGGTGTTGATTCACGGCACACCGACTGAAAACAGTCGAATTTTTGTATCAGAAGTGCTTGAAGCCCTTCAAGTACGCCCGCAAGCAGCTCCTGATTCCATAGCACCCGGCAAACTAGCTTATATCCCCACAGAAGTCTTGTGCCCTGCCCTCAAGCGTTTGCTGGACGTACGCCGCGTCGTTGGCCTGCGCAACCCGGCGCACAGCCTGGTCAAGCTGATGAACCCTTGCGTGGGCAAGGCGCTGGTCGTCAGCAGCTACACGCACCCTGAATACGCGGTGTCGATGGCGCAAACGTTTGAGCTGACCCATACCAACGCCCTGCTGCTGCGCGGTACCGAGGGCGAGGTGGTGGCCGACGCGCGACGCATGCCGCAGATGGACGCCTTCATCAACGGTCAGCGCCAACGGCTGCAAGAAGCGCAAGCCGGCAC
>JANNYZ010000178.1:0-1632 GCA_031410335.1 Polaromonas sp.
TGAGCGCAATCACCGCAAATACGCCCCCGCTGAACCACGCCAGCGTGTGCAGGGCATAAAGCACATGCATCACGGTACGGTCGCCATCGGTTTTGGTTTCGAATTCAGCCAGATTGGTTTCACTCATGGTCACTTGCTCCCAGGCTTGTGTTTATGACTTGTCAGCTGCGTCATGCCTGTCGCGATTTTGTGCCTTGCGCAGGGCCTTTTCTTCAATCCCGCTGGTGCCTTCGCGGCGTTCCAGCTCGGCAATCACGTCCTCCGGGCTCAGGCCGTAATGCGCCAACGCAATCATCGAGTGAAACCACAAATCAGCCACTTCGCCGACCAGATTCGCTTTAAGTTCAGGCGTAGCGGGTTTGTAGTCCAAGTCTTTGGCAGCCATCACGGTCTCGGTCGCCTCTTCGCCGATTTTTTTCAAAAAAGCGTCCGGCCCTTTGTGCAGCAGGCGAGCAACGTAGCTGGTGTCAGGGTCACCGCCATTGGCCGCTTTGCGGCTTTCGATGATGTGCGCCAGTCGGGCAAGGGAGTCGTTTGAAGTCATACGTCTTGTTTCTAGAAGCTTACTTATAGATGCTTTCCGGGTCTTTCAAGACCGGGTCTACCTCAACCCACTGGCCATCTTTGTAAAGACTGAAAAAACAGCTGTGACGACCCGTGTGGCAGGCAATACCCGGCTCATGGCCCAGTTGAGTGACTTTGAGCAGCACCACATCGCTGTCGCAATCCAGGCGAATTTCATGCACGGTTTGCACGTGCCCAGACTCTTCACCCTTGAACCACAGCTTGTTGCGCGACCGGCTGAAGTACACGGCACGGCCCAATTCAGCGGTTTTTTGCAGGGCTTCGCGGTTCATCCACGCAAACATCAGCACGTCGCCGCTGGACGCTTCTTGCGCAATGACGGGGACCAAGCCCTTGTCGTCCCATTTGATTGTTTCTAGCCAGATCATGGAACTATTATCGCCCCCACGTTCGCTCACTACGCGTAGCTCTCTGCACCTTGCAGGCCGCCGCTCGCCGGAGGCTTCGCTACTGCTGCCTGTCCAATCCTGCACATGCAGGCTTGGAGCCGCAGGCAACAGCCCCGAGGGGGCGCTGCGCCTGCGGGCCGGCGGAGCCGGACCCGCGGCCCCGGCTGGTAGGGATATGAAAACTACAGCCTGACCGGAATGCCGCGCCCTGCCATGAACTGTTTGGCCTGCTGTACCGTGTATTCACCATAGTGAAATATGCTTGCTGCCAGCACCGCATCAGCCCCGCCGGTTTGGATGCCGTCGGCCAGGTGCGCCAGATTACCTACGCCGCCCGATGCAATCACCGGCACGCTGACAGCGTCGCTCACGGCGCGGGTCAATGCCAGGTCAAAGCCTGACTTGGTACCGTCGCGGTCCATGCTGGTCAGCAAAATTTCGCCCGCACCACGCCGTGTCATCTCGCTGGCCCAGGCCACAGCGTCGAGCCCGGTATTTTTGCGGCCGCCGTGGCTGTACACGTCCCAGCCCGGGCCACGGGTTTGGGCTTCCTCGTCGCTGCGGCGTTTGGCATCAATCGCCACCACGATGCATTGCGCACCATATTTGGCAGATGCGTCCTCAATCACCTGCGGATTGGCAATGGCAGCCGAGTTGA
>JANNYZ010000179.1:0-25777 GCA_031410335.1 Polaromonas sp.
CACTCATCATGCGTGCGCAGCCACATTTGCTTAAGGGCTTGAATGTGCTGTGGGTCCGGTTTTTCCTGCTGGCGGTGTACGGCACGATGTATGTGCGTGACCACACCCGACCGCAGCTCAAGGCGGCCATGGGCCTGGACCCGACAGCTTATGACTACGAGGTGTTTCGCATCACCAACGACATCACCAAACAGGTTTTCCCGGTGTCGCTTGACATTGACAACCCCGCCTTCCGCGCAGGCATGACGCGCCTGTTTGCCGCACAAACCGGCATCAATGCAGGCAAGGCACAGGGCGGCCCGTTCGGCTGGCTCAAGCAGGGCTACTGGGCCGCAGTAGGTGCACTGACATTTGCACGCCTGTTTGTGTTGCCCATGAAGCACCACGAGCTGCCAGCGCAAATCCGTATGCAGCCGGTCTGGTAACAACGGTTTGGCTTTTCTGCAACCCTCAGCACACCCATCATGTTTGAGCTGAACGTGCTGAATCTGATTGTTCCCGTGCTGTTTGCCATCTTTGTGTGGTGGTTCTCCACAGGTGTGGTGCTGCTGCTCAACGGCATGCCGCGCACCACCTTTCGCTGGAGCGTGCTGATCTCGTCCCTGCTGGCCTTGACGGCACTTTACGGTCTGTCGCACACTGCCGCGACTTTGAATGTTGTGAATGCTTACTGCGCTTTTACCTGCGCCCTGCTGGTGTGGGGCTGGCACGAGCTGACTTTTTTAACCGGCTGGCTGACCGGCCCGCGCCAGCAGCCTTGCACGGCTGCCAGTGGCTGGCCACGCTTTACCCAGGCTGTGGCCGCCATTTTGTGGCATGAACTGGCCATTCTGGTGGGTGGTTTGCTGATTGCCGCCATCACCTGGAACGCCGCCAACCAGGTCGGTATGTGGACTTTCGCGGTGTTGTGGGTGATGCGCACCAGCGCCAAGCTGAATCTGTTTTTTGGTGTGCGCAATTTGTCGGAAGAATTTTTGCCTGCGCACCTGACCTACATGGGCAGCTATTTCAAGCGGCGTGCCATGAATGCGTTTTTACCCATTTCAATTGCCCTGTCCACGCTGGTGCTGGTGCTCATCAGCCTGCGCGCCATGAACACGGGTACCGCAGAGTCGGTCGGTTTGATATTGGTTGGCACCATGCTGGCCATGGCGATTTTGGAGCATTTTCTCCTGGTACTGCCCTTGCCTTCAACGGCGTTGTGGCGCTGGGCCATGCGCAACCGCACGCCACTCGTCGCTACGGGAGCAGCAGATTGATGGGACGTTGATGTCTACGACAGGTTCACCTTTTTCACCGCTCAATTTAGTAACCGCAACACCCGCTGCCGGTTTTGTTGCCCAAGGCTCTGGCTCTGGACCGGCAGGCGAGCAAACCGCGATTGTGGTGGGTTCCGGCTTTGGCGGGCTGGCGGCGGCCATCCGCCTGAGTGTGATGGGCTACAAGGTCACCGTGCTGGAAAAGCTCGACGGCCCTGGCGGGCGTGGCTATGTACGCAAACAGAACGGCTTTACCTTTGACGGTGGCCCCACCATCGTTACCGTGCCGTTTTTGTTTGAAGAGCTGTGGGCGCTGTGCGGCAAAACGTTTTCAGACGACGTTGAACTGCGCCTGATGGACCCGTTTTATCGGGTGCGTTTTGACGACGGTACCCACTTTGACTACAACGGTGACCCTGCCCGCATGCGCGCAGAAGTCGTGCGCATCAGCCCCGAAGATGGCCCAGGCTTTGACCGCTTTGTTGAGGAGGCTGACAAATGCTATCGCCTGGGCTTTGAAACGCTGGGCTGCAAGGCCTTCGACAGCATTGGCGATCTGGTGGCAGCCCTGCCTGCCATGATGAAAATGCAAGCCTGGCGCACCATGTACAGCCTGGTCGCCAGCTATCTGAAGCATCCCAAACTGCGCATGGCCATGAGCCTGCAAACCCTGCTGATTGGCGGCAATCCGTTTTCAGTGACGGGCGTTTACAGCCTGATCAATGCGCTGGAGCGCCGCTTTGGTGTGTACTCGGCCATGGGCGGTACGGGTGCCATCATCAATGGCATGGTCAAGCTGCTGACGGAGCGCAGTGTGCCCGTGCGCTACAACGCGGAGGTCAAACAGATTGTGGTTGAAGGCGGTCGGGCGACGGGCGTTGAGCTTGCCGGAGGCGAACGTCTGGCGGCCGACATTGTGGTGTGCAATTCAGACACGTCATGGACCTACAAATACCTGATTGCGCCCGAGCACCGTCGCCACTGGACCGACAAGAAAATTGAAAACGGCAAGCATTCGATGAGCCTGTTCGTCTGGTACTTTGGCACCGACAAGCAATACCCTGACGTGCCGCACCACACCATGGCGCTAGGCCCGCGCTACGAAGGGCTGCTGACCGATATTTTTAAAAACCACAAGCTGACAGATGACTTCTCTTTGTATCTGCACCGCCCGACGGCAACGGACCCATCGGTGGCCCCCACGGGTTGCGACTGCTTTTACGTGCTGGCCCCGGTACCGCATCTGGACAGTGGTACCGACTGGGCAACTCATGCCGAGCCGTACCGCCAGGCCGTGTGCAAGCGGCTTGAGGAAACCCTGCTGCCGGGCCTGAGCCAGCACATCATTGCGTCGCACGTCATGACGCCGCAGCATTTCCGGGACGATCTGCTGTCGTACAAGGGCGCGGCTTTCGGGCTGGAGCCGGTGCTGCTGCAAAGCGCCTGGTTTCGCCCGCACAACCGCAGCGAAGACATTGAAAACCTGTTCATGGTCGGTGCCAGTACGCACCCTGGTGCGGGCATGCCGGGCGTGCTGATGTCTGCCAAGGCACTGCAAACCGTGGTGCCCGAAATTCAAAACACAAAAGCTGCATAAAGCCTATGCCTGAAGCACAGCCGTCCACCTTGACCCCTTCAGCGCCCAACGTGGCGGCGCAGTCCCATGCCAGGCACGGCTTTGACTACGAAGCCTGTCAGGAACTGATGCGCGGCGGCTCCAAAACCTTTTTTGCCGCATCACGCCTGTTGCCAGGCCGCGTGCGTGGCCCGGCGATTGCGCTGTACGCCTTTTGCCGCGTGGCAGACGACGCGATTGACTTCAGTGATGACCGGGTGACCGCGTTGGCCGCGCTGAACGAACGGCTGCGGCGCGTGTATGCCAATGACCCGATGGCTTACGAGCCCGACAGGGCGCTGGCTGCGGTGGTGCGCGAATTTGAATTGCCGCTGGAACTGGTAGCCGCGCTGCTCGAAGGCTTTGAGTGGGATGCCGAGGGCCGCCGTTACGAAACCATTGAAGACCTGGAGGCCTACGGTGCGCGGGTGGCAGGCAGCGTGGGCGCGATGATGGCGGTGGTCATGCGCACGCGGGGCGAACAAGCGCTGGCCCGGGCCTGCGACCTGGGTGTGGCCATGCAGCTGACCAACATTGCGCGTGACGTCGGCGAAGATGCCCGTTTTGGCCGGCTGTATTTACCGCTGGCCTGGATGAGGGAGGCGGGCCTGGACCCGGATGCCTGGCTGCAAAACCCGGTGTTTGACAGCCGTATTGCCAGCGTGATTGACCGCCTGATCAAAGCTGCCGATGTGCTGTACCAGCGCTCGGAGCACGGTATTGGCCAGTTGCCGCGCGACTGCCGTCCGGCCATTCGCGCAGCCCGGCTGGTGTACGCAGAAATTGGCCGCGAGCTTGAAAAAGCGGGGCTGGATTCCGTCAACCACCGCGCAGTGGTGTCTGGCAAACGCAAGCTGGCTTTGCTGGCCCGCGCCAGCGGCGCAGCCATCATGGCGCCTGCCGACCCGACACACCACTTTGCCGCCCTGCCTGCCAACCAGTTTTTGGTGCAAGCTGCCAAGCTGCCCCCTGGCGATGCCCCGGCAGAGCCTGACCAGCCGCCCCGGCGCAGCTTTGAAGAGCGTGCCCGCTGGACAACCGAGCTGTTCGAGCGGCTGGGGCAGGCCGACGCTGCTCGTAACCAGGCACTGGCACAAGCCCAGCTGCAGGCCTACGCCAAATCCCATGGTCACGCAGTCCAGGCATCTGCCCAGACCGAGTTGACTCCCTGAACCAAACCAAACCAAGCCAAGCTAGACAAGCCCCATGACTTCAGCTGACACGTTGATGGCTGTCAAGGTGGTCTTGCTGCTGGCGGCAGGTGCTGGTTTTGCCTGGTGGCAGTTCCATGACCTGGCGCAGGAGCGGCGCCGAACCCAAGAACGTGACGCCAAGCAGGAGTCGACCGAGGCTGACTGACGGTTAAAACGGGCGTTGTGGTGGGTTTTGACGGTATTGTGTGCTATTTATTTTATAGCTTATAACGCTGGTATGTATTGGGCTCAGGTCGTATTTGAAGGGTAAAAATGGTATTTTTTCATCAAAACGTCAAGTCAGCCGATAGTTGGCTCAAAAACCAGCCCACCTGGCAGTTGGAGTGTTATTGGCGCGAAGCCAGAAGGACGATGCGCTCAGCTTTAAGAACGACGGGCCTATCGACCATTTTGCCGTCCAGCTGTATGGCGCCGCTGCCAGATGCCGCCCAGGCCTGAATCACGCGCTCTGCCCAAGCCAGTTCGGCGGCCGTGGGGGCGAGCGCAATGCGCACAGCGGCAACCTGTGTCGGGTGAATGCACATCTTGGCACCAAAGCCGACGCTTTTGGCGTGCAGCATGTCAGCCGTCACACGGTCTGCGTCCAGCTCGGGAGTCACACCTGCGATTGGCGACGCCAGCCCTGCAGCGCGCGAGGCCACGGCGATTTGCGTGGCCGCATAGTCCAGCGCCAGGCTGCCGGATTCCACGGCCATATCAACCATGTAGTCGAGCGAGCCGAAAGCCAGCCGTGTAACGCCTGTTGCATTGGCAATGTGGTGTACGGCCACCAGGCCGCGCGCGCTTTCAATCAGCGGCACGACGTTGGCAGTACGTGGCAAACAGGCCATCACACCTGCCACCTGCTCGGCCGCTTCGCATTTGGGCAGCATGACGCATTCAGGCTTGACGGCCTTGAGCAAGGCCAGATCGTCTGCATGCCAGAAGGTGGCTGCATCGTTGATGCGAATCAGTACCTTGCCGGCGTTGTTGCTGTGGGCCTGCATCCACTCGGCAATCGTGCTGCGTGCCGCAGCTTTGCCCCCCGACGTCACGGCATCCTCAAGATCAATGATGATGCGGTCTGCCCCCGAGGCAAGCGCTTTGGCAAAGCGTTCTGGGCGGTCACCTGGTACGAACAGGTAAGTCAGCGGTGTGTCGGTGGGTGGGGCGGGCATCAGCATCAACCTGAAAACACGGAGACATCCGTCGTTACCAACGCTAATGGGAAACGCTGCCCGGCCAGGTAGTCTTCCATGCACTGAAGCAGCAAGGGGCTGCGATGCTTGTCTGTACTGGCCCGAATCTCATCTGCTGTCAGCCACAGGGCCCGCACAATGCCTTCGTCCAGCGCCTGGCCGGCCACATGCGCGCCCAGCTCGCCGCAAAACGCAAAGCGCAGATAGGTGATGTCTTCTTCCCCGCTGGGCTCAATGGCACTGGCACGCTGAAAGCGCGACATATAAACTCCCACCACCTCGGTCGGCCTGAAGTGAAAAGCGGTTTCTTCCAGCGTTTCACGGGCGCAGGCTTGCGGTAAGCTTTCGCCGGGGTCGAGGTGCCCGGCGGGGTTGTTGAATTTGAGGCCGTCGCGGGTTTCTTCCTCGACCAGCAGGAATTTTTGTACACCATCAAAATCTTGGGCAATGACGGCGGCGACGGTGACGCTGGGTTTGAATCGGGCTTTCATGGGGGGAGATTATGAGGCAGCGCCAGCCGGTTGAAACCCCTTCGCAAAGCTACCACGCAGGTGTTCCACGAGGCACTGCACCGCTTTGGGTACCTGAGCTGACCACGGTCTGAGCGCGTAGATTTTTTCACCGAAAAAGCCCTGTACCTGCCAGTCTGGCAGCACGCGCACCCACTGGTTATTACCTTTACCAGTCACTGGCAGGCTGAAATCTGGCAGTAAACCGATACCCAGCCCCGCCAGCAAGGCATCACGCAACACCTCGCTGTTGTTGGCTTTGAGCGAGCCACGGATGTTGACACCCACGCGCTCGGTGGATTTTCTTTTTCCTGTTTTGGCAAACGTCCAGCTACCTGAATGGTTGCCTAGGTACAGCAGGCAGTCATGCGCGGCGAGGTCGTTGGGATGCGAAGGCATGCCGCGCTGAGCCAGATAGTCAGCGCTTGCCACCAGCACGGAGCGTGTTTCGCACAGCACCCAGGCCACGTGCGTTTCGGGCACGACATTGGTATGGCGTATGGCCAGGTCAAAGCCCTCATTGGCCAGGTTTACAAAGCGGTCGGTCAGTTCCAGCTCAATGTGAATGTCCGGAAAGTGCTTTAAAAAGTCCGCCACCATGGGCGCCAGATGTTGCCGCCCCAAGGCGACGGGTGCCGTGACACGCACCAGGCCGCGTGGCTTGCCCACCGTGTCCCGCGCTGCGCTGTAACTGCCCGATATACGCTCAAACGCAGGCTGCATGTCGTTGACCAGCTGCTGCCCGGCTTCGGTCAGCCCGACCGAGCGTGTGGTGCGGCGCACCAGCAACACGCCTGCCGTGCGCTCAAGTTCGCTGATACGCATGCTGACCGACGCTTTCGATGTGTCCAGACGGCGGGCGGTCTCGGTAAAGCTTTTGGTGGCGGCCAGCACGGTCAGCAGGTGCAGGTCAGCCACGAGGGGCGAGAGTTGGTCGGTTGACATAAAAGCCCTTATTGTTCAAATATATGAACAATGTAATCAATAAATAGGGGGTTATCAAATCAGATGGGCAAACCTAGACTTGGCAACCACATCAGATTCAGGATTCACCATGTCAACTCCCACCATCGGTCACTACATCAACGGGCAAGTCGCTCTGCCTGCCGCATCGCGCAGCCAGGACGTGTTCAACCCCGCAACCGGCGCCGTGACTGCTCAGGTGCTGCTGGCCAGCACGGCGGACGTGGCTGCGGCTGTGGCATCAAGCCAGGCGGCCTTTGCGTCATGGTCTGACACGCCGCCGATTCGCCGTGCACGGGTGATGTTCAAGTTTTTGGAGCTGCTCAACGCCAACAAAGACAAGCTGGCGCACTTGATTACTGCCGAACATGGCAAAGTGTTTACCGACGCGCAAGGCGAGGTCTCGCGCGGTATTGACATTGTCGAATTTGCCTGCGGCATGCCGCAACTCCTCAAGGGTGATTTCACCGATCAGGTGAGCACCGGCATTGACAACTGGACGTTGCGCCAGCCCCTGGGCGTGGTGGCGGGCATCACGCCGTTCAACTTTCCAGTGATGGTGCCGATGTGGATGTTCCCGGTCGCCATTGCTGCGGGCAACTGCTTTGTTTTGAAGCCCAGCCCGATTGACCCGAGCGCAAGCTTGTTCATGGCCGACCTGCTCAAGCAAGCGGGCTTGCCTGACGGTGTGTTCAACGTCGTGCAGGGCGATAAGGAGGCGGTAGATGCATTGCTCGTCCACCCCGACGTGAAGGCTGTGTCGTTCGTTGGCTCAACACCGATTGCCAACTATATCTATGAGACAGGCGCGCACCACGGCAAGCGCGTACAGGCCCTCGGCGGTGCCAAAAACCACATGGTTGTCATGCCTGATGCCGACCTTGAACAAGCGGTAGACGCACTGATTGGCGCAGGTTACGGCTCGGCTGGCGAGCGCTGCATGGCCATTTCTGTTGCTGTGCTGGTCGGTGATGTGGCCGAGCGCTTGCTGCCGATGCTGACAGCCAGAGCCCAAACGCTGGTGATTAAAAACGGCGTGAACCTTGACGCTGAAATGGGCCCCATCGTTACCAGCATTGCGCACAAGCGCATCACGGGATACATCGACCTAGGTGTGGAAGAGGGCGCAAAACTGCTGGTCGATGGCCGTACCTTCACGGGCAAAGATGCGGGTGAGGGTTGCGAGGCCGGCTTCTGGATGGGCGGGACCCTTTTCGACCATGTCACGCCCAACATGCGCATCTACAAGGAAGAGATTTTTGGCCCGGTGCTGGGCTGTGTCCGTGTCAAGGACTTGAAGGAAGCGGTTGACCTGATCAATGACCACGAGTTTGGCAATGGCGTGAGCTGCTTTACCCGAGACGGCAATGTGGCACGCGAATTCAGCCGCCGCATCCAGGTCGGCATGGTGGGCATCAACGTTCCGATTCCCGTACCGATGGCCTGGCACGGCTTTGGTGGCTGGAAGAAAAGCCTGTTTGGCGATATGCATGCTTACGGCGAAGAAGGCGTGCGCTTTTATACTAAGCAAAAATCCATCATGCAGCGCTGGCCTGAGAGCATTGGCAAAGGGGCGGAGTTCGTCATGCCAACCGCGAAGTAGAGCCCCCACGACTTATCGGGGTCGGATCCCAATTTTGCTTCGGTGCGAAGCGCCGTACCCGAAGGGCAAGCCAAAGGCGCGGCAAATTTGGGCTCTGACCCCGATATGGCGTACCCCCGAGGGGGCCGCGCGCCTGCAGACTGGCGGAGCCAGATCTGCGGCCCCTGCTTGGTGGATCGGGGACAGTTTTAAGCTGAGCGCTCCGCCAAGCTATGGAATACCCATTCAGAACTGTTGAAAAACTCATGTAAGCTAGCCGACAGGCCAAAAAGCCCGAAAAAACCAACGTCCACCTGAGGAGAAACCCATGCTGATTGGGGTACCCGCCGAAATCATCGACGGCGAAACGCGCGTCGCCATCACGCCGGAAACGGCCAAAAAACTCAAAGCCCAGGGCCACACCATTCGTGTGCAAGCAGGCGCAGGCGTTGCAGCCAGCGTGCCTGACGACGCTTATGCCGCTGTCGGTGCCGAGATCACTGATGCAGCAGGCGCTTACGCAGCAGACATCGTGCTCAAAGTGCGCTGCCCGCTGGATGCTGAAGTGCCGCACCTGAAATCTGGCGGCGTGCTGGTCGGCATGCTGAACCCGTTTGATGCAGCGGGCCTGCAGCGTTTGGCCACAGCACAACTCACCTCATTCGCGCTGGAGGCCGCACCGCGCACCAGCCGTGCGCAAAGCATGGACGTGCTTTCTTCACAAGCCAATATTGCGGGCTATAAGGCCGTGATGATGGCCGCTGACGCTTACCAGCGCTTCATGCCCATGCTGATGACCGCCGCAGGTACCGTCAAAGCCGCCCGCGTGGTGATTTTGGGTGTGGGTGTAGCTGGGCTGCAAGCCATTGCCACCGCCAAGCGCCTGGGTGCCGTCATTGAGGCCAGTGACGTGCGTCCTAGCGTGAAAGAACAGGTTGAGTCATTAGGCGCCAAATTCATTGACGTGGCATACGAGACCGATGAAGAGCGTGAAGCCGCTGTCGGTGTGGGCGGCTATGCCAAGCCCATGCCGCCAAGCTGGCTGGCCAGGCAAAAAGACGAAGTGGCCAAGCGAGTGGCCAATGCCGACATCGTGATCACGACTGCATTGATTCCGGGCCGGGCAGCGCCTGTGCTGGTCACAGAAGACATGGTCAAGGCCATGAAACCTGGCAGCGTGATTGTTGACCTGGCCGCACCACAAGGTGGCAACTGCCCACTGACCGAACCGGGCAAAACCGTGGTCAAACACGGCGTGACGCTGATTGGCGAAACCAATATCGCATCGCTGGTGGCGGCGGATGCCAGCGCGCTGTACGCACGCAACCTGCTTGATTTTCTGAAGCTCATCATCACCAAAGAAGGCGCTTTGAACATCGACATGGCCGACGACATTGTGGCGGCTTGCCTGATGACGCAAGCCGGCGAAGTCAAGCGTAAATAACCCCATCGAATTGTCTGGAGAAGCTCATGGAAGCCGTGTCACCCACCATCATCAACCTGATCATTTTTGTACTCGCCATCTACGTGGGCTACCACGTGGTGTGGACCGTCACGCCTGCGCTGCACACGCCGCTGATGGCAGTGACCAACGCGATTTCAGCCATCGTCATCGTCGGTGCCATGCTGGCTGCCGCACTGACAGAAACGCCGCTTGGTAAAACCATGGGCTTTCTGGCCGTGGTGCTGGCGGCTGTCATTGTGTTTGGCGGGTTCTTGGTCACGCGCCGCATGCTGGAGATGTTCAAGAAAAAAGAGAAGAAAGCCCCAGCCGCTGAAGGAGCTGCCAAATGAGCATGAACATCGTCACGCTGCTTTATTTAGTGGCTTCGGTCTTTTTTATACAAGCCCTCAAAGGCCTGAGCCACCCGACCACCTCGCTGCGCGGTAATCTGTTTGGCATGGTCGGCATGACGATTGCCGTGCTGACCACTGGCGCGCTGATTGTGGAAACCTCAGGCGGCAAGGCCCTGGGCATGGTGAATGTGCTGGTGGCACTCGTCATTGGCGGCGCTGCGGGCACGCTGATGGCCAAGCGGGTCGAGATGACCAAGATGCCTGAGCTGGTGGCTTTCATGCATTCGATGATTGGTCTGGCGGCAGTGTTTATTGGCGTGGCTGCGGTGGCCGAGCCTTTTGCGTTTGGCATAGTGGCCAAAGGCATGGGGACCAACCAGATCCCGGCGGGTAACCGGCTGGAGCTGTTTCTGGGCGCGGCCATCGGCGCGATCACCTTCAGCGGCTCTGTGATTGCCTTTGGCAAGCTCAGCGGCAAGTACAAGTTCCGTCTGTTCCAGGGTGCGCCGGTCACGTTTTCTGGCCAGCACATGGTCAATCTGGTGCTGGGCCTGGTCATGCTTGGCCTGGGCTTGACGTTCATGTTTACCGGTAGCTGGACGGCGTTTTTTGCCATGCTGGCGCTGGCCTTTGTGATGGGCGTGCTGATCATCATCCCGATTGGCGGTGCCGACATGCCGGTGGTGGTGTCCATGCTCAACAGCTACTCGGGCTGGGCGGCAGCGGGCATTGGCTTTAGTTTGAACAACTCCATGCTGATCATTGCTGGTTCGCTGGTCGGATCTTCGGGTGCGATTCTGAGCTACATCATGTGCAAGGCCATGAACCGCTCGTTTTTCAGCGTCATTCTGGGCGGCTTTGGTGGCGAGGCCACGACCGCTGCTGCGGGTTCAGCGGTTCAGCGCAGCGTCAAGTCGGGTTCGGCAGACGACGCTGCCTTTATTTTGGGCAATGCTGAAACCGTCATCATCGTGCCAGGCTACGGCCTGGCGGTGGCGCGTGCGCAGCATTCGGTCAAAGAGCTGGCCCAAAAACTCACCGACAGGGGCATTACCGTCAAATATGCGATTCACCCGGTGGCAGGCCGCATGCCAGGCCACATGAACGTGTTGCTGGCCGAGGCCGAGGTGCCGTATGACCAAGTGCACGAAATGGAAGACATCAACGCTGAATTTGGCCAGGCCGATGTGGCTATCATCCTGGGCGCCAACGACGTGGTGAACCCTGCGGCGCACGTCAAGGGCAGTGCCATTTACGGCATGCCCATTCTTGAAGCCTACAAGGCCAAAACAGTCATTGTCAACAAACGCTCGATGGCTGCAGGCTACGCCGGACTGGACAACGAGCTGTTTTACATGGACAAAACCATGATGGTGTTTGGTGATGCCAAGAAGGTCATTGAAGACATGGGCAAGGCCATCGAGTAAAGCTGCTGGGTAGCCGCCCAACGGTGGCGGAGTTGCTTTGGTTAGAGGCAACTCCCTTCAATATGAAGGGGCTTCCTAGGGAAAACGCAATAGGCGCGCGACTTGCCAGCCTTGAAAATCCACGGTTGTTCACATAACCGCAATGGAGAAGACAAGCATGACCGCAGCCACCCCTGACCGCCCCTGGCTCAAAGCCTACCCGCCTGGCGTACCGACGGATGTAGACACATCTCAGTACCCTTCGCTGGTGGCGCTGATGGAGGAGGCCTTTAAAAAGAACGCTGCCAAAGTCGCTTACAGCTTCATGGGCAAAGAGATCACTTTTGGCGAAACCGACAGCCTGTCTGTTGCCTTCGGTGCCTATCTGCAAAGCCTGGGCCTGGCCAAAGGTGACCGTGTCGCCATCATGATGCCTAATGTGCCCCAGTACCCCGTGACCGTTGCCGCCATCCTGCGCGCCGGGTTTGTGGTGGTCAATGTCAACCCGCTGTACACCCCCCGCGAGTTGGAGCATCAGCTCAAGGACTCTGGTGCCAAGGCGATTGTCATCATCGAAAACTTTGCCAACACGCTGGAGCAGTGCATTGCCGCTACGCCGGTCAAGAACGTGATTCTCTGCGCCATGGGCGACCGTCTTGGCCTGCTCAAGGGCGCGCTGGTCAACTATGTGGTGCGCAATGTCAAAAAAATGGTGCCTGTTTTCAATCTGCCAGGAGCTGTGCGTTTTAACGACGCGCTGGCGCAGGGCACACGCGCTACGCTCCAGCGGCCTGACATCAAGCCGACCGACGTAGCCGTTCTGCAGTACACGGGCGGCACCACGGGCGTGTCAAAAGGCGCGGTGCTGCTGCACAGCAATGTGATTGCCAACGTGCTGCAGTCCGAGGCCTGGAATATCCCGGCCATGGCCAGCATGCAGCCGGGCGTGCAGCCGGTGTATGTCTGCGCGCTGCCGCTGTATCACATCTTTGCTTTTACCGTCAACATGATGCTGGGCATGCGCACCGGCGGCAAAAACATTTTGATCCCTAACCCGCGTGACCTGCCCGCTGTGCTCAAAGAGCTGGCCAAGCATAAGGTCAACAGCTTTCCGGCGGTCAACACGCTGTTCAATGGCTTGGCCAACCATCCAGACTTCAACACGGTAGACTGGTCGCAACTCAAAATCTCGCTGGGTGGCGGCATGGCGGTAACCAGTGCCGTGGCCAAGCTGTGGCTTGAGAAAACCGGCTGCCCGATTTGCGAGGGTTATGGTTTGTCAGAAACCTCACCATCGGCCAGCTGCAACCCGACCAACAGCAAGGCCTACACCGGCACGATTGGTGTGCCCATTCCCGGTACGTACTTCAAGCTGCTCGACGACGACGGCAATGAAGTACCCCCAGGTCAGCCCGGCGAGATTGCCATCAAGGGCCCACAGGTCATGGCCGGCTACTGGCAGCGGCCTGACGAGACCGCCAAGGTGATGACACCTGACGGGTACTTCAAATCGGGCGACGTCGGCATTCTGGACGACAACGGTTTCTTCAAAATCGTGGATCGTAAAAAAGACATGATTCTGGTCAGCGGCTTCAACGTCTACCCGAACGAGATTGAAGACGTGGTCGGCAAGCTCGACGGCGTGATGGAATGCGCCTGCGTGGGTGTGGCCGATGAAAAATCTGGCGAAGCCGTCAAGCTGGTGATTGTCAAGAAAAACCCGGACTTAACAGAAGCTCAGGTGCGCGCCTTCTGCAAGGAAAACCTGACGGGTTACAAGCAGCCCAAGGTGGTGGAGTTCCGCGCTGAACTGCCTAAAACCCCGGTCGGCAAAATCTTGCGTCGTGAGTTGCGGGACAAGAAATAGTCTCTGCATCCAAGGTTCGAGACAGGGCAGCGAGAGCTGCCCTTTTTTATTGAGAAAATCAAAACATGCAACCCACCGCCATCCTCAGCGCACTTGCCCAAGAACAAAGCAGTCTCATCGAGCTCCTGCACAACCCAAACAAAGTCACCCACGCAGGGCGGGACTTCTGGCAGGGCCACCTGCAGGGGCAGCCGGTGGTGCTGGCCCTGTCCAAAATCGGCAAAGTCGCTGCCGCCATCACGGCAGCTGCGCTGATTGAGCGCTTTGGCGCACAGCGCATGGTGTTTACGGGCGTTGCAGGTGGTCTGGGGGCAGGTGTGAACGTGGGCGACGTGGTGGTGGGGCAATGCTTTGTGCAGCACGACATGGATGCGTCGCCGTTGTTCCCGCGTTACGAGGTACCGCTGTATGGCCGAAGCCTGTTTGACGGCGATGCGGCCCTGACCAAGGCACTGTTTGAAGCCAGCCAGAATGTCTTGTCAAACCCGCATTTGCACAGCACCTATCCTGCGGCCAAGGCTCACCTGGGGTTGATCGCCAGCGGCGACCGCTTTGTCTCTGGCGCGGTCGAGTCCAGCACCCTGCGCAGCGCTTTACGTTCAGTCGGACATGACGTGCTGGCGGTTGAAATGGAAGGCGCGGCAGTGGCGCAAGCTTGCCACGACTACAGCATCCCGTTTGCTGCCGTTCGAACCATTTCAGACCGCGCCGACGATACGGCACATGTGGACTTTCCCTGTTTTATAGACCAGGTCGCCAGCAAATATGCGCTGGCGATTGTGAAGAGCTTTTTGAAAACGCTATAAATTCAGGAGCTGCTCTCGCATGTAGTCATTGGGCTGAAGGCCTAAAAGATACGTGAAAATGACCCCGAGCTGGCTTCAAAACCCCTTTTGAAGCTGGTTTCGCTTGAATCAAGTCTTATTTCAGCCAGCCACGTTTTCTGAAATACCACATGGGCACCACCGCGCTGGCAATCATCAATGCCAGCGCATAAGGATAGCCATAAGCCCATTCCAGCTCTGGGAAATAACCCTTGAAGTTCATGCCGTAGACGCTGGCAATCAGTGTGGGCGGCAGCAGCGCCACGCTGGCCACCGAGAAGATCTTGATGATCTTGTTCTGGTTGATATTGATGAAACCCACCGTCGCGTCCATCAAAAAGTTGATCTTGTCGAACAGGAAAGCTGTGTGCGAATCCAGCGAGTCAATGTCCCGCAAGATTTGCCGGGCCTCTTCAAACTGCTCGCCACTGAGCATTTTGCTTCGCATCATGAAGCTGACGGCACGGCGCGTGTCCATCATGTTGCGGCGGATACGGCCATTCAAGTCCTCGTGCCGCGCAATCGCGCCCAGCACCTCGCCAGCCAGCACGTCGGTCACGTCGCCCGACAGCACTTTGGCGCTGACTTTTTCCAGCTCGACGTAGATCCCTTCGAGAGTGTCGGCTGAGTATTCGGCATCGGCATCGAATAATTTCAGCAGCACTTCCTTGGCATCTTCAATCAGCCCCGGTGCGCGGCGGGCGCGCATCCTCAAGAGCCTGAAGACCGGTACGTCTTCGTCGTGAATCGAAAACAGCACGCCCTTGCTTTTTAAATCGTCGTTGACCAAGTTCAAAATGAACGCCACGCGCACCGTGCGCGGCTCTTCGTCGTCGGCAATCAGAAAGTCGGACCGGATGTGCAGCTCGCCGTTGTCTTCTTCGTAAAAACGAGCAGATTCCTCGATGTCCTCGTCCATCGCGTCTTCTGGAATCGACAGGCCGTAGTACTGCTTGATCCAGCGTTTTTCGTCAAGCGTGGGAGATTCGAGGTCAACCCAGATGGGCTGGAACTTGGAGAGTTCTTCGAGCGACTCGATTTCTTCCTGAAAGAGCCGCCCGTTGGCGAGCGTGAAAATGTTGAGCATGACTGATGACCTGTTGTACTGAAAGTCAGCTTTAAATGCTGAAATTCATATAAAAAAGAGGGTGAGAGCGCTATTGCTGACAGCGACCCCGACAACATCAGTCTGCGGTGCTGAAAGCTAGCTGGTACTGCTGGTTTCCAAGGATTTCTCCGTAGTGAAGATGCCGCGATTATCGCAGTTCCAGCTCAAAAAATGCCAGTAATTCGCTTTTGCGTGCATACGCATCGCGTTCGCCCAGCGCCATCAGCGCCCGCACAAAAGCCGGCTCAAACAGCAAATAGCTGGCGATCGCTGCGCCGCCAGGGCTGCTTCTGCTGCCCACAGCTCCCAACCCCGACAGCGCGTTGTAGGTGGCAGCTGGCAGCTCGTGGGCATGCGCCTGGGCCAGTTCGTCGAGCGACTGCGAGGGCGAGATCGCCAGAATATCCACCGGGCGGTAAGGCATGACCATGGCGACTTCACGCGGCAGTTGCCGAATGGTTTGCGTCACGCGCTGCGCTTGTTCCACGTCGGCCTGCAGGGTGTCTTGAAACACGCTGGCCATGGCATGCCCGGCAATAGCGCCCAGCGTGGGCCGGGTGCCTGCGGCGCCAGATGCGCCAGCCAGCCCAGCGCGCTCTGGCTGGCCTACGCCGATCACCATCACTTTGGACGCGCCCAGGTGCAACGCGGGCGACAAAGGCGAGCTTTGCCGCATGGAGCCATCGCCGAAAAACTCGCGCCGCCCGTCCACCCACAGCGGCGTGGACGGAAAAATAAACGGTATGGCGCTCGACGCCATCAGGTGCTCGATGGTGATGGGCTGAAAGTCAGCCCGGCGGCCCGGTCTGCTCCACGACTTGGCAGGCTGGCCGCGGGAGGTCTGGCAGAACGTCCAGTGAACGCCACTGGAATAGCTTGACGCCGTCACGGCCAACGCATGCAGGGTGTGGTCATGCACGGCTGCGTCAATGCGGTCAAGTGCAATGGCTTTGTGCAGTGTGTCAACCAGCGGCGTGTTGTCCAAAAATGCCTGCTGTTTGCGCACTTGTTGGGACAAAAACAGTGCCGCTGCAATGCGACTGGAGCGGATCCAGGCGGGCACCTTGAGGTGATACACCATGGGCGAACGCAATTCGCCCCAAAAGTTGGCCAGGTAGGTAAAGGCATGCAGGCCTTCGGCTGGCCCGGCTAGCCAGATAGGTGGCGTTCAACGCACCGGCAGAGGTGCCCACCAGGATTTTGAAAGGGAAGACCGGGTCCGCCGCACCGCTTGCCAGACTCAGCATGCTGGCCAGCGCCTGCAGCACGCCCACCTGGTAGGCGGTGCGTGCACCACCGCCCATCAGTACCAGCGCGCGGCGATCGTCATCGGGGCGCAGCAGTGCCGACGAGATGACGGTCTCAAGCGACATGGCGAAAGGTCAGGTCAGGGCGGGCCCAGGGCATTCCGAATACTACCTTGCAAATACTCGCCAATAAACGCAAAAACTTGCATTTATTTGTGCGCTGCAAGGTTGCAATTTGCCGAACTAGCGCGCATAGTGAACTCAAGCGCGTTATTTCCGTCGCTGCCTTTCCAGGCAGTATTTGTGCCCCGTGCCTTCCTTTCCAAGGAGTGTTTTTATGAACTTGACGATCAGCGGCCACCATCTCGAAGTCACCCCCGCACTGCGCGGCTACGTGACCAACAAACTAGACCGAATTACCCGTCACTTTGACCAGGTGGTCGACGTCAAAGTGCTTCTCACAGTTGACAACATGAAGGAAAAAGACAGCCGCCAGCGCGCCGAATGCAATGTGCACGTCAAAGGGCGCGACATTTTTGCCGAAAGCTCGCACGCCGATTTGTATGCCGCCGTGGACGAACTGACCGACAAATTGGACCGCCAGGTGGCGCGCCACAAAACCAAGATCAAGGATCATCACCACGTGGCTGCCAAGCGGCAGGAACAGATATTTGCTCAGTAAGAGCGCCCGCCAGCGCCTGAAAATCGGACGCTGTCACGCAAGCCGCCCACACCAGGCGGCTTTTTTTATGGGCGGATTTCGTGCAAACCCCGCTTAAAGTGCATAATTTGCCGACTTATCGACCCTTATGAACCGCCTTTCGCAAATTTTGCCCTCCACTCAGGTTCTGGTCAGCGTTGACGCGACCAGCAAAAAGCGTGCTTTTGAAGAAGCCGGCCTGCTGTTTGAAAACCTGCACGGGATGAACCGCGCGCTGATCACTGACAGCCTGTTCGCCCGAGAGCGCCTCGGCTCCACCGGGCTCGGTCATGGCGTGGCCATTCCGCATGGCCGCATCAAGGGGCTCAAGGCACCCATGGCTGCTGTCTTTCAGTTGCACACACCCATTGGGTTTGACGCACCCGACGAGCAAGCCGTCGCGCTGCTGATTTTCCTGCTGGTGCCCGAAGCCGCCACCCAGAAACACCTCGAAATCCTGTCTGAAATTGCCGAGCTGCTCAGCGACAGCGCTCTGCGTGAGCAGATCAAAACGACCACCGACGCACCTGCGCTGCATCAGTTGATTGCCTCGTGGAAATCCGCCGCGTGACACCGGGTTTTGCATGAAGCCCACCGCGATCAGTGCCGACGTTCTGTTTGAAGACCACCGCGCCAACCTGAAGTGGGAATGGGTCGCTGGTCTGGGCGCTTCAGAGCGACGTTTTGACGAAGTGGCCGTGCGGGCGGCGCGCTCAGGTGCTGACCTGGTGGGCTACCTTAATTACATCCACCCCTACCGGGTACAAATTCTGGGCGAGCGAGAAGTCGCTTATCTGACGAATGCGGGCGACGAATCCTGCGTGCGCCGTATCACCCGCATCATCAAGCTGGAGCCACCGGTGCTGATCATGGCTGACGGGCAAACCGCGCCGGATGCGCTGCTGGCCATGTGCGAGCGCGCGGGTCTGCCGATGTTTTCTACGCCAGAGTCGGCTGCATTTGTCATTGACGTGCTGCGCGCCTACCTGTCCAAACACTTTGCCGACCGCACCTCCATGCACGGCGTCTTCATGGACATTCTGGGTCTGGGCGTGATGATCACCGGCGAGTCAGGCTTGGGCAAAAGCGAGCTGGGGCTGGAGTTGATCTCGCGCGGGCACGGCATGGTGGCAGACGACGCGGTCGATTTGTACCGCATCAACCAGACCACCATCGAGGGGCGTTGCCCCGAGCTGCTGCAAAACCTGCTGGAAGTGCGCGGCATTGGCTTGCTTGACATCAAGGCGATTTTTGGCGAGACCGCCGTGCGCCGCAAGATGCGCCTGAAAATGATCGTGCACCTGGTGCGCCGCGAGACGCTGGAACGCGAGTACGAGCGCATCCCGTATGAGCCCCTGAATCAGGATGTGCTGGGCATACCCGTTCGCAAGGTCATCATTCAGGTTGAAGCCGGCCGCAACATTGCCGTGCTGGTCGAGGCTGCGGTGCGCAACGCGATCTTGCAACTGCGCGGCATCAACACTTACCAGGAGTTTGTGGAGCGCCACCGCCAAGCCATGGAGCGTGGGGAGTAAGCGTGGTGAAAAGTTGGCTGTGAAACAGCGGGTGGTCGTGGGCTTGAGCGGCGGTGTTGATTCTGCTGTTACTGCGTACCTGCTCAAGCAACAAGGCCATGAAGTCATCGGCATCTTCATGAAAAACTGGGAGGGAGACGATGACGACGAGTTTTGCTCGTCCAACATTGACTTTGTGGACGCCGCTGCTGTGGCCGATGTGATTGGCATCGAAATAGAGCACGTCAACTTTGCCGCTGACTACAAAGACCGCGTTTTTGCCGAGTTTTTGCGTGAATACCAGGCTGGCCGCACGCCCAACCCCGACATCTTGTGCAACGCCGAGATCAAGTTCAAGGCGTTTTTGGACCACGCCATGCGCCTGGGGGCCGAGAAAATCGCTACTGGTCACTATGCCCGCGTTCGGCAGAACGCATCCACCCAACTGTTCGAGCTGCTCAAGGGCCTGGACTCAGCCAAAGACCAGAGCTATTTTTTGCACCGCCTCAACCAGGCGCAGTTGTCCAAAACGCTGTTCCCGGTGGGTGAGCTGAAGAAAACCGAGGTCCGCCGCATTGCCGACGAGATTGGCCTGCCCAACGCCAAAAAGAAAGACTCCACGGGCATCTGCTTTATCGGCGAGCGGCCTTTCAGGGATTTTTTAAACCGCTACATCGCCAAAGCGCCGGGCCCCATCAAAAGCGACAAGGGGCGGGTACTGGGCGAGCATGTGGGATTAAGCTTTTACACGCTGGGCCAACGCTCGGGGCTGGGGATTGGCGGGGTTAAAGCCAAGGGCGCTGACCTGAAAGCCGTACAAGCCCTGGGCCAGCGCGGCGTGGGCGCACACGAGCCGTGGTTTGTCGCTCGCAAAGACATGGCCACCAACACCTTGTGGGCGGTTCAAGGCCGCGACCACCCGTGGCTGCAATCGACCGAACTCAGCGCGCAGGATTGCAGCTGGGTAGCAGGCAGCGCACCGGCCCCAGGCCCGATGGCCGCCAAAACCCGGTATCGCCAAGCGGATGCACCCTGCGCATTGGTCGCCAGCGGCAGCACCGATTGCGAACTGGTCTTCAGACAGGCCCAGTGGGCCGTTACCCCTGGCCAGTCGGCCGTGCTGTACGACGGCGACGTGTGCCTGGGTGGCGGCGTGATTGCCAGCAGCAACGTACAAAACACCCAAAAATAGCTTTTTCAGGCTGTTTTGAGCCTTTTTTAGGTATTAAATCGGCCTCCAGGCCAATGGATACATGCGCGAGCAGCTATTTAATTAATAGCAGCTGAGAATCTTAAAACGCCGTCTCGACATAGGTATAGATGTAGTTGGAGCCGCCGCTCACGTTGCCCAGCAGGCGCGAAGCTCCAAAAATGCCCGAGCGGTGCGACACGCCAAAACCGATAAAGGTTTCTTTCAGTGAGCGCACGCCAAACAGGTCGCCCACGCTGACGTCAATCGTTGGGTCCAGATAGTTCAGCAGGCGCGATGTGGTTTTGCCGTTCTGGCTGGTGACTTCGGTGTACGGCACGCGCTGCGCTGCCGACAGGCCCACGCCCAGACCCAACCGGGTTTTCACGCGGTCGCTCCACGGAAAGCCGTAGTAAATCGCTTTCATGAACACATCCAGCTGCGCGCCATTGGCCTGCAGGCCGCGCTCGTCGTGGTACGTCAGGCCCACATAGCCAGCAAAGTCCAGCGGCCAGCCGTTCAGGCCGGTAATAAACGGTTTACCCAGCTGCACGCCTGCGATGTTGGTGGCATTGACCTTGGCTGTCGACAGGCAGCGCGCCGTGATGATGCGCGCCAAGTGGCAGCCGTCCTCTGTCGCCTTGCCGTACATCAGCTTGACATAGGTGGGCGACGTGTCCTCGCCCCACTCACGACGCTGTTCCTGGCGGCTGCCAAAGTCGTAGGCTGCGCCGATGTACAGGGCTGGCAGGGTGCGCTTTTCAACAATCGGGCTGTTTTTGACAGATGTGCCCAGCACCGTTGCAGACACGCCGGCCAGCAGTCGCCAGCGCTGCGACACATCGTAAGAGCCGTACAGGCCCAGCTGAGACTGCATGCCCGAGCCGGGCGCGTAGGCGGCACGGCCAGCCATCGCCTCGTTGGCGCGCACGCCGTAGTAATAGTCGTTCAGCTTGGCGTCGCGCCAGGACACCGACACATCAGGCCGCAGCGACCACGGCCCCGAGCGCCATTCGTAGCTGTAGCCAAGGCGTGCCTCGGTGCCGCGCGACGCGCTTCCTACGTCGCGCGTCAGTTCGGCGCGCAGCGTGCCCCAGCTTTGGCGCAACCGATAAGCCAGTCCCAGGTCAATGCCGGAATCGCGGGTGGCCATCCCCGCCAGGCTGGTCGGCAGCCGGTCGGATGGAAAGCCTTCAAAGCGCTGCTCGACAAACAGGTCAAAACGCTGCCCGTCCTGGCTGCTGCCTTCGTTAAAGAGCTTGATGCCCGCGCGGTTGGCGTGCAAAAACAGCCGTTCGCCTTCATATAAATACAGCGGTACCAGGTCATAACGGGTGCCGCCGCCCAGGTAGGGTGATGCTGTTGCCCTGACCGCTGCACCCAGACCGGCGCTGCCGGGGGTGTTCAAAATGGCGGTGAGGGGTTCAATACCGTCAGCGCGAACCGGTGTGCATACAAGGGCAACAGTTGTGGTGGCGGCCAGCAGGCAGGCTTTGATCAGGGGATGATGTCGGGTCATGCGAAAGTTATGGTTGGAGGTAAGCAAATGTATGCGGGTGCGAAGCCCAAATGCTAACTTTGAAGCGTTGGCAGAACAGCGATTGTTTGTAAGCAAAAGCGTACAAAGCCTGTCAGCCAACGCCGATGCGCGAAAAAAAAAGCCCGCGAAAGGCGGGCTTGGCTTTTGCAGCATTGCCAGCGACTTCAAAACGGAATGTCGTCGTCCATGTCGTCAAAACCGCTGGCCGCTTTGGCCGGGGCTGGTTTAGCTGCCGGGGCAGGGCGGGCTGCTGGTGCTGCACGCGGCGTGCTGTAGCCGCCGCCGTCATCGCCATCAGGTGCGCCGCCACCCATGCCCTGGCGGCTGCCCAGCATTTGCATCTGGTCAGCACGAATCTCGGTGGTGTATCGGTCCTGGCCGTCCTTGTCGGTCCATTTGCGGGTGCGCAGGCTGCCTTCGACGTACACCTGCGAGCCCTTCCTCAGGTACTGCCCGGCAATTTCAGCCAGGCGGCCATTGAAGGTGATGCTGTGCCACTCGGTGGCTTCTTTCATCTCACCGGTGGTTTTGTCTTTCCAGCGGTCGGTGGTGGCCACCCGGATGTTGGCAATCTGGTCGCCACTGGGGAAGCTGCGCATTTCAGGGTCTTTGCCCAGGTTGCCGACGACGATGACTTTATTGACTGAGGCCATGTTTTTACTCCTGTTTGTGTCAGTTTACCCGCCCGTTGGTGCCCATGCCAAAAGTCCCGCGTTTGGCTATGATGGTCGGTTGTTCTCTTTTTGGCACCGACGTGAACTCTCCCAACGACAGCAAGTATTTGGCGACCGCTCTACAGCAGCAGCGCATCAGCATTCGCGGGGCGCGCACGCACAATTTAAAGAATATCGATCTCGATATTCCGCGCAACCAGCTGGTCGTCATCACGGGCTTGAGCGGTTCAGGCAAGTCGTCACTCGCGTTTGACACGCTCTACGCCGAAGGCCAGCGCCGCTATGTTGAAAGCCTGAGCACCTACGCCCGCCAGTTTTTGCAACTGATGGACAAGCCCGATGTAGACATGATCGAAGGGCTGTCGCCCGCGATTTCGATTGAGCAAAAAGCCACCTCGCACAACCCGCGCTCCACCGTCGGCACGGTGACTGAAATTCATGATTATTTGCGCCTGCTGTTTGCCCGTGCAGGCACACCGTTTTGCCCTGAGCATGATTTGCCGCTGCAAGCGCAAAGCGTGAGCGAAATGGTTGATTCAGTTCTGGCACTCCCAGAAGACACCAAGCTGATGATCCTGGCACCCGTGGCGCGCGAGAAAAAAGGCGAATTTGTCGAGCTGTTTGCTGAAATGCAGGCTCAGGGTTATGTGCGTTTCCGGGTCGATGGCCAAGCCTATGAGTTTGACGAGTTGCCCAAGCTCAAAAAAACCGAGAAGCACAACATCGACGTGGTGATTGACCGCCTGAAATCACGCTCTGACCAAACGCAGAGGCTGGCCGAGAGCTTTGAAGCCGCGCTGCGCCTGGCTGACAGCAAAGCCATTGCGCTGGAGATGGATACCGGTAAAGAGCATTTGTTCAGCGCCAAATTCTCCTGCCCGGTGTGCAGCTATTCGCTGGCGGATATGGAGCCGCGCCTGTTTTCGTTCAACTCGCCGGTGGGCGCGTGCCCCAGTTGCGATGGTCTGGGTCACAAAGAGTTTTTTGACCCGGCGCGCATCGTCGCCTTTCCGTCGCTCAGCCTGGCCAGCGGCGCCGTCAAGGGCTGGGACAGGCGCAATGGCTACTATTTTTCGATGCTGGAAAGCCTGGCCAAGCATTACGCGTTTGACATTGAAACCGCCTTTGAAGACCTGCCCATGCATGTCCAGGAGGTGGTGCTGTGCGGCTCGGGTGATGAGGAGATCAAGTTCTCGTACATCATGGACTCGGGCGCCTCGCAGGGCAAAAAGGTTAACAAGAAGCACCCGTTTGAAGGCGTGATCCCCAATTTTGAACGCCGCTACCGCGAGACCGATTCGAGTACCGTGCGTGAAGAGCTGGCGCGCTACCGCAGCGTGCAACCCTGCCCCGACTGCCACGGCACACGGCTGCGCCAAGAAGCCCGGCATGTGTATCTGGTCGGCTCGCCAGAAGCTGATGGCTCAGTTAAAAAGCGAGCGATTTTTGACCTGAGTCGCATCACGCTGCGCGAAAGCTTTGCCTATTTTGACCAGCTCAAGATGTCGGGTGCCAAGGGCGAGATTGCGGGCAAGGTGGTGCGTGAGATTGGTCTGCGCCTGAAATTCTTGAACGATGTAGGCCTGAACTATTTGAGCCTGGACCGCAGTGCTGAAACCCTTTCCGGCGGCGAGTCCCAACGCATTCGTCTGGCCTCGCAAATCGGCTCAGGTCTGACGGGTGTGATGTACGTGTTGGATGAACCCAGCATTGGCCTGCACCAGCGCGACAACGACCGCCTGATTGGCACGCTGAAACACCTGCGCGACATTGGCAATAGCGTGCTGGTGGTGGAGCATGACGAAGACATGATTCGCGCGGCTGACCACGTGATTGACATGGGGCCGGGCGCAGGCATACACGGTGGCCGCGTGATGGCGCAGGGCACCTATGAAGAAGTGCGCGACAACCCGAACTCATTGACGGGCAAGTACCTGGCGCAAACTTTGAAGATTGCTGTACCCACGCACCGCACCGCGTGGCTGCCCACCGTCAAAAAAGAAAACGCTTTCACCGCTTCAAAAAAACCATCGCGCTTTCCGCACAGCCCGGCATACGAACGCCGCGCCGCACGCGAAGCACAGCACCAGGCCACGCTGGGCGACATGCAGGCACTGCGCGTGATCAACGCCACGGGCCATAACCTGAAAAACGTCAGTGTTGAATTCCCCGTCGGCCTGCTGACCTGCGTCACGGGTGTGTCCGGCTCGGGCAAATCAACGCTGGTCAACGACACGCTGTACGCGGCAGTGGCACGCACGCTGTACCGCGCGCATGACGAACCCGCCGCGCATGAGGCGATTGAAGGCATTGAGCATTTCGACAAGGTCATCAACGTGGACCAGTCCCCGATTGGCCGCACGCCGCGCAGCAACCCGGCCACGTACACCGGCCTGTTCACCCCCATCCGCGAGCTGCTGGCCGAGATGAATACGGCCCGCGAGCGTGGCTATGGCGCAGGTCGCTTCAGCTTCAACGTAGCCGGTGGCCGCTGCGAGGCCTGCCAGGGCGACGGTGTGGTGAAAGTTGAAATGCACTTCTTGCCCGACGTGTATGTGCCCTGCGACGTGTGCAAAGGCATGCGCTACAACCGCGAAACGCTGGAGGTGCAGTACAAGGGTAAAAACATTGCGCAGATTCTGGACCTGACAGTCGAGGCTGCCGCAGAATTCTTCAAGGCCGTGCCCACCATTGCCCGCAAGCTGCATACCCTGCTCGACGTGGGCCTGAGCTACATCAAGCTCGGCCAGGCCGCCACCACACTGTCGGGTGGCGAGGCACAGCGTGTGAAATTGGCGCTTGAGCTGAGCAAAAAAGACACGGGTCGCACGCTCTACATATTGGACGAGCCAACGACAGGCTTGCACTTTGCCGACATTGACTTGCTGCTCAAGGTGCTGCACCAGCTGCGTGATGCAGGCAACACGATAGTGGTGATCGAGCACAACCTGGACGTCATCAAAACCGCCGACTGGCTGATCGACATGGGGCCCGAGGGCGGGGCGGGTGGCGGCACGGTGGTGGGCGTGGGTACACCCGAAGACATTGCTGTCAACCCAGACAGCCACACGGGCCGGTACCTTCAGCGCCTGCTGGCATGACAGGCCGGCTGACGGGCCGCGACCTAGCGGCGGTATTGGTGGTCGTGGTGGTGTGGGGGCTTAACTTTGTGGTGATGAAGTTCGCCCTGCGTGACTTCACACCTTTTCAGCTGGGTGCTGCGCGCTACGTGTTTGCAGTACTGCCGCTGATCCTGTTCATCAAGCCGCCGCCGATTGCACGCAAATGGTTGCTGATGTATGGGCTGTTTCAGGGCGTGGGGCAGTTTGGCATTTTGTTCTTTGCCCTCAAGGTGGGCATGACAGCGGCGCTGGCTTCTGTGCTGTTGCAAACCCAGGTGTTTTTTACGGCCCTGTTTGGTTTTGTGCTGCTGGGCGAACGCGCCAGCCGCGCACTGCAAGCGGGCATGCTGCTGGCCGCCCTGGGCTTGAGCTGCTTTGTGCTGAACTACCTTCAGCCTGCCACGCCCAGCAGTGCTGCCACCACCTTGCTGGGCCTGTTGCTCACGCTGTGTGCCGCGGCCATGTGGGC
>JANNYZ010000180.1:0-4940 GCA_031410335.1 Polaromonas sp.
TGGCGTGCAGGAAGTGCTCGATGCACTGGTCGATTTGGCTCCTGCTCCGGCCGACCGCACCGCCATGCAGCGCGTCGTTCACCCTGAAGAGAAAAAATTCTCGGGTGTGGTCTTCAAAATCCAGGCCAACATGGACCCGGCCCACCGGGACCGTATAGCGTTTTTGCGTGTGGCCAGCGGCGAGTTCACTCGCGGCATGCGGCTGAAGGTGGTGCGCAGTGGCAAAGAGCTGCGTCCCAACACAGTGGTGAGTTTCATGAGCCAACGGCGCGAGCTGCTAGACACCGCTTTCGCCGGTGACATCATTGGCATTCCGAACCACGGCGTGCTGCAGCTGGGCGACACGCTGACCGAGGGCGAAGCGCTGCAATTTACCGGCCTGCCGTTTTTTGCACCCGAAATGTTTCGCGCGGTCGAGGTGGCTGACCCCTTGAGAAGCAAACAGCTGCGCGCGGGATTGACGCAGTTGGGTGAAGAAGGCGCCATTCAGGTGTTCAGGCCCATTGCAGGCTCGTTGCTGCTGCTGGGCGCTGTGGGCCAGTTGCAGTTTGAAGTGGTGGCGCACCGGCTGGAACACGAATACGGCGTCAGGGCGCGCATCATGCCGAGTAACTTCAATCTGGCCCGCTGGGTAACGTGCGACGATCCCAATGAGCTGAAAAAATTCATGGACGCCAACGCGCACCGGGTGGCCCTTGATGCGGTGGATGCGCCGACGCTGCTGGTAGACCACAGCGCTACGCTGCGGGCAGTAGAGCAGCAATGGCCAAAAATCAAATTTCATGCGCTGCGTGAGCACGCTGGACTGGTTTTTCAGTCCAAAATGTAACTTTTCCTTTTGAAGAACATTTGATTGGGATTCAATTTGCGCAATTGGTGCTTACTGTTGTTGTGGTTGGCAAGCGCTGCGGGTCACGCCCAGGTTTTTGATCGCCTGTACTCGGACAGCCCCCAAGTTGCCTTGTCGCAACCGCTGGAGTGGGTGGCCACCCCCAAAGGCGCCTTGGTCAATCCGGACCAGTTCGGCGCACTGCCCGATTCCTGGCGATTTCAGCCTTACAGCGCCAGCACCGTGCTGCCAACAACAGACAGCCAGGAGGTGTGGGCCCGCTTTACCGTGGCAGTCACACCCAACCGACAGGTCTGGTTTGTGCGAATGGCACCGGCGTTCATCGGCAAGGTCAGTTTTTATTCGCGCGATGCAGCAGGTGGCTGGCAAGTGCAGTCGTCTGGCCAGTCGATTGCCCCGGCGCAATGGGCCTTGCGCACCCTGTTTCCCAGTTTTGAAGTGCAGTCCAGCAGCCGGGGCGAACAGACTTATTACCTGCGCTTTGAGCACCGCAGCCCCATCGCCCAGAGGCCCATGCTGCTCACCCCCATTGAGTACATCGACGGTTCATCCCGCGTTGGTATTCTGATTGGCCTGCTGGGGGGCATGTTCGGGTTGCTATCTGTGCTGTGCATGGCGGCCTACGCCATCACCCGCAACAAAGTGTTCTTGTGGTTTGGCTCTTTCGTTGTTGCCCTGATGGTTTCGCAGGCCACGCTGATGGGTTATGGCGGTTGGCGCATTTGGCCGGACAGTGTGCACTTGAACCAGGTCATGGGCTGGGTGACCGGATACCTGGCGCTGGCAACAGGTGCCTGGTTTTGCGCCACAGCCAGCTATGCGCGGGACAGCCATATCTGGATCTACAGATTGCTAGGCGCATTGGCTCTGATCAGCCTGATCCTGGCACTGGCCGAGCTGCCAAATGTGCAGATGGTGCCGCGCGACATTCGCAACGCGTGGGTTGCATTGGTCACGGTGCTCGTGATTGGCAGCCTGAGCTGGATGGCGCTTCGCGGCCAGCGCTGGAACGCGGTCTTGCTGATCGGTCTGGTGCCGATCGGCCTGGCCACCATGGCACGGCTGGCCTACAACCTGGGCTGGGTGGAGCAGATCGAGTTTGCTCAAACAGCGGGTATTTTTTCAGCTATTTTGGGCCTGCTCTGGCTCATGCTGGGGCTGGTCTGGCGCAGCCGCACGGCCCTGATGTCGACTGAACTTGCGGCGGCGCTCAACACTTACGATCCTGTCAGCGGTCTGGTGCAGGAGCGGGTAGCCCGCATACGCCTGCCGCAAATGCTGCTGCGGGCCACCCAGCTTAAGATGGGCTGCGGCGTGATCATGCTGCGCTGGGTTGAACACCCCCAACTGATGGCCTCGATCAGCCCGGACAAACGAAACACGATGCTCAAGCAACTGGGCCAGTTACTCAACCGCGTCGCGCGTGACATTGATACGGCAGCCCGTTTTGGGGATGGCCGCTTCCTGATATTGGTTGAAGGCCCGATCAACCGCAATGCCCTGTCCCTGTTGTGCACGCAAATTCTGACGGCTTGCCTGCGTTTGTCAGACAAATTCAACATGCCCGGCGCTTTTGACTTTCATATGGCGATCTGGCATGCCAAGGTGGTGCCCTGCAGCGACGAGGAAGTGCTGGAAGCCCTGAAAACGCGGCTCCACCAAATGTCCTACGGCACCAAGCGACCGGTGCAGTTTGTCGACACTGCAGCCAGTGAGCCTGGCCCTGAACAGCAGGACGAGTTCAATCAGCGCCGCGACGAGCTGATTGCCAAAATCGACGCGATTGAAGCGTCACCGAGTTTGCAGGCATCGCTGGAGGGCACATCTGGCAAGTCTGGCAAGCGGTAGCTTCAATAAGCTGCTTTTTTGCGATTTTTTGCCTTTTTCGATGCCTTTTTCAGGCGTCGAGCCAATGAATACATGCGCGAGCAGCTCCTGAATCGATAGCAAAAGCAAAAGTAACAGCGATAACAACAACCATCAACATGCTCCTCCAGAAAACCCTTCGTCAAAGTCTGCGCATGGGCGCGGGCGCGGGCTACGCCGGTGACCGGATTCCCCCGGCCATAGAACTGGCTGAAAAAGGCGAGCTGGACTACCTGGTGTTTGAATGCCTGGCCGAACGAACGATTGCGCTGGCGCAACTGCAGCGCAGCCAGGACGCACGCCTGGGCTTTGACGCGCTGCTGGCCGCGCGCATGCGGGCGGTGCTGCCAGCCTGCGTGGCCCAGGGCGTGAAGATCATCAGCAACATGGGTGCGGCCAATCCCCTGGCTGCGGGGCAAGAGGTGATTCGCGTGGCGCGCGAGTTGGGTATTGAAAAGCTGCGGGTGGCGGTGGTGCTGGGTGACGATGTTCTGGCACAAGTTCGAAGCCAAACTGACGGCCAACATTTAACGCTGATGGAAAGCACCCAGACGATGGCCTCGCTGGGCACGTCCGTCATCTCCGCCAACGCCTACATCGGCGCTGGGGGCATCGTCAATGCGCTGGCTCAGGGCGCAGATGTCGTCATCACCGGCCGGGTGGCAGACCCAGCGCTGTTTTTGGCTCCGCTGATCCATGAATTTGGCTGGGCGATGGATGACTGGGACAAGCTGGGTAAAGGCGTGCTGGTCGGGCATTTGCTCGAATGCGCCGGGCAAATCACGGGCGGCTACTTTGCAGACCCCGGCTACCGCGACGTGCCAGATTTGGCCCGGCTGGGCTTTCCGCTGGCTGAAGTGGCCAGCGACGGCAGCGCAGTCATCACCAAAGTGGCAGGCTCGGGTGGCTGCGTCACGGTGCAGACCTGCGCATCACAACTGCTGTATGAAATTGAAAACCCCAGCGCCTACCTGCAGCCAGATGTGGTGGCCGACTTTTCAAACGTCACGCTGACGCAAATTGGCCCAGACCGCGTGCAGGTGGACGGCGCTACGGGCAGGCAACGGCCAGACCAGCTGAAAGTCACGGTTGGCCACCGCGACGGCTTTATTGGCGAAGGGCAAATCTCGTATGCAGGCCTGGGCGCGCAGGCGCGTGGGCAACTGGCGCTGGATGTGCTCAAGGTACGGCTGGCCGATGTCAAAGCGCTGGACAGCCGATTTGAGCTGATTGGCGTGAATGCGATACATGGGCCTGCATTGGCAGAGGGCTATGAGCCGTATGAAGTCCGCGCACGAGCCGCCATGCGGGTGGCCACACGGGCTGAGGCCGAGCTTGTCGCCCATGAAGTCGAGGCCCTGTACCTGAATGGCCCGGCCAGCGGCGGCGGCGTGACGCAGTCGGTGCGCGAGGTGATTGCGGCGGCGTCCACGCTGATTCCGCGTGAGTGGGCACCAACATCCGTGACTTTGCTGGAGGTTTAATGCTAAACAAAGTGCTGCTCAGAGACATTGCCTATTCACGCGCCGGCGACAAAGGCAAGCGTTCCACCCTGTCGGTGATTGCCTATGACATCCAGGACTTCCCGACCATTGAGCGACTGGTGACGGCCAAGCGCGTGAAACAGCATTACGCAGGCATCGCCAAAGGAGAAGTCGAGCGTTATGTGCTGCCGCAGCTCGGGGCTTTAAACTTCGTGCTGCACGACGCGCTGGGCGGCGGCGTGACCCGCTCACTGTGCCTGGACGCGCATGGCAAGTGTCTGGGTTCTGCCATCCTCAGCCTGGAACTTGACATGTCAACTGACTGACATCAACCCATAATTTTTAACTGGAGACACTTATGAAATTCAAATCCCTGTTGTTGGCAACACTCGTCAGCGTGTCCTGCGCCGCATTTGGCCAGGCCTACCCGAACAAACCTATCAAGGCCATCGTGCCGTTTGCCGCAGGCAGCGCCACCGACCAGATTGGCCGCGCCTTTGCCGCCAAAATGAGCGAAACCCTGGGCCAGACCATCGTGGTTGAAAACCGGGCCGGCGTGAACGGCATGCTGGGCGCTGATGCCGTAGCCAAGTCGCCGGCCGACGGCTACACGATTCTGATTGGTACCAACAGCACCAATGCCGCGCTGAAAAGCCTGATGAAAAAGCTACCCTACGACCAGGACACCGCCTTTGCGCCGATCGGCTACATGGGCTCAGTGCCGTTGATCGTGGCGGTCA
>JANNYZ010000181.1:0-11305 GCA_031410335.1 Polaromonas sp.
GGCAGGCGAGCCGCTCGATGAGCCGACTGCCCGCTGGATCAGCGAAGGCCTGAATGTGCCCATCATTGACAACTACTGGCAGACCGAAACCGGCTGGCCACTGATCACGTTGATGACAGGTTCGACCAGCGGTGTCGAGAAAAAATCGCCCAAGTTTGGCAGTCCCGGTGTTCCGATGTATGGCTACCGCGTGAAAATTTTGCACGAATCAACTGGCGAAGAGCTGACGCAACCGAACGAAAAAGGCGTGGTCGTGATTGAAGGCCCCACGCCCCCCGGCTTCATGCAAACCATCTGGAAGGACGATGCGCGCTTTGTCAACACCTACTGGAAGTCTGTGCCCGGCAAGATGGTGTACAGCACCTTCGACTGGGGCATCCGGGATGAAGACGGCTACTATTTTATTTTGGGCCGCACCGATGACGTGATCAACGTCGCAGGCCACCGCCTGGGCACGCGCGAGATCGAAGAAAGCGTTTCAGGCCATGCCTCGGTGGCTGAGGTCGCCGTGGTCGGCGTGGCTGACGCGCTCAAAGGTCAGGTGGCGATGGCGTTTGTGGTCCCCAGAGATTCAGGCGTGTTGACCGACACGGCCGCGGCACTCAAGCTGGAAGGCGAGATCATGAAGCGCGTTGATGGCGACCTCGGCGCTGTAGCTCGGCCGTCGCGGGTGCGCTTTGTATCAGTGCTGCCCAAAACCCGCAGCGGAAAGCTGCTGCGTCGGGCCATTCAGGCGGTGTGTGAAGGCCGAGATGCGGGCGACTTGACGACGATGGACGACCCGGCGGCTTTGCAGCAGATACGCGCGGCACTTCAAGGTTGAGATTGTTGACTTTCTTGCCTTGGGGCGCAAAGGTCAAGGCAGGTTGTTTATCAGCTGGAGAATGTCGCTTTTCCAGCGGCCCATCGAAAACTGCTGCCGCAACAGTTCTTGTGCAGCTGCCGTCATCTGCTCGCGACAGGCCCTGTCCTGCAAAAGTTGCGCGCATGTGGCGGGTATGTCGTGCCAGTCATTCATGGCCAAATGAACGCCGGGCTGTATGCCGAACTCGGACAGTCCATCAGTCGTTTCAGTCAACACAACAGCGCCCGCCGCCCAAGTCTCCAGTGCCCGAAATTGGTCGAAGTAGGTATGCTCGGTTTCGGCATGCAGGTTCAGGCTGATGCGGCAATGCCGACGCCAGTCGTCGCGCTGTTTGCCCCAGACGCTGGTCCAGACGAAGTTCGCATCTGATTCGTGGGCCGCAAAATGTGCCTCAACTTCTCGTCGGTGAGGTGACTTTCCGCCGAGAAAAATGACCGTCTTGCGGCGAAGCGTCTCATCGACAGGAACCGCAATACGATGGTCTGCAATGACATACGGTATTTTGAGTGTCGCCAGTTGTGCATGGTGCAACTCAATGTAATTGGCAACCGACGCGTTCATGGCAACGACAGCATCGACTTGCGCGCAGATTGCATCAAATGCGGCCGCCTTTGGGCGGTGCATGGCAGAGGCGTCGTTGCGCGTGAGCGGGTCAAATATCCAGACAACATTCTTCCCATGCCTGGGCAAGCCCCACGTCTGGAAGCGTTTCCACGCGTAGATGCCGGCAACGATCAAATTGACAGACGATGGCCCAACATCAGGCAACGGCGCGTGGTTATCCATGCCAATGTCAACCAGTTCGACCTCATGCCCGGCTTGCACCAGCATGTCCATGCAGGCCCGGCACAGGTCGCCGAACAAGTTGTCAATGTCAGTGTAGACATTGATTTTCAAGGAACGACCCTATTCATTGGCGAGCACTCGGCCACATCAAAAGCAGCAGGCTTGAACCCGGCATTCGAGCGCCTGACCATCTGTGACCACGCCATTTCAACGTCTTTGACGCGAGCAGCTGCGTCAAAAAACGGCGCAGATGATTGGCTGGCCTGCAGTCGTTCACGCAGTGCTGTCATGGCATCGGGCTGGCGTCCTAAGCGCAGTGCCTTGGCCATGTAGTCAGGCGCAGTGTCAAATACGCAGTCAGCCATCCCGGCTGACCGCAAAATGCTGCCACCCCATCGTGACGACATGCTGTTGCCCGAACAACTGATGGCTGGCACGCCTGCGCGCAAGGCGTCTGCAACCCCTTGGGCAGCGTTGATCCGCAAGGTGTCTAAAAACAAGTCAGCGCAGTGCATGCACGCCAACAAGTCTTCATGCGTCATGTTGGCTGCAAACAATAGCCTGCCGCTGTTCACCCCTGCCGATTGGGCCTCGCGCGCCAGGTGCGTGGCCGTTGTCAAATCGTAGTTGGGTAACCACAGCACCGCATCTGGCAAGCTGCGCAAAATTTTCATCCACACACCAAAACTAAAGGGGTCGAGTGAACCAGGCGAGACGAGGCAGCACATCACAAACCTGTCTTCGGGCATGCCTGCCTGCTGGCGTGTGACGGCTTGCAGACGAGCGTTGCGTTGTGCGGCGAGCCAGCAGCTGTGCGGCAGGCGCACCACAGCTTCAAACAGGTTTGAGTCAAGACCATCAGAGTGAACCCAGTTGTCCGACAGGCTGTGGTCAAAGGCTGAAGGTGCATGTTGGCGATGCCAAGCGCGTGCGGTGATTTGTAATCGTGCAACGCGCATCTCGTAGATTGCTGGCCGATACCAAGACGTGTGCTGTGTCATGTCAGCCAGCAGGTCAAGCCTGTCCAGCCGAATACGGCCTGCCGCCTCTGCATCAGTCATGTGAGCAATGGCGGCGACACTGGTCACGTGTGGCTTGAGCAAGTTGACGTGCGTTGGTGGCTGCGGCGCAGGAGGATAAATGTGAATGGCGAAGCGTGTTGCATCATGCAGGGCAAGTTGTTGCTGCAGGGCTGCGGCATAACGCTCGTCTTGCAGGCTTTGAACGACCCAGCCAATGTGGATGCGGCTGTCATCGCCAAGTCGTGGCTTGTGCACAAACGCGGGTAGCGTTCCCGGGTCACCGACCTTTAGCGCTGGCGCAGAAAGGCGGCGTATCTGCGTAATGTCGCTTTCAGGCAGGTCCAGCGCCAGCGCATGAAACGCAGCGCCCCGCCAATCACGCGCTTGACCAGATGCCTTGCAGTCGGCCAGCAATTGCCTGATGACATCGGTTAATTGGTTGTGTTCTGCCCAGTCGCATACTGCCATTGCTTCAAACGCCTGGCCGAGGTATAGCTGGTGTGCGTCTGGAAGATCTGCGCTCGTGTTGCCCAGAAAGTATTGCAATTCATCGCGTTCTGTTGCCTTTAATGACTTCATCAAGTTGTTTGACGCTTCAAATTCGGCTAAAAACGCCAGCACCACGACTTGTCGGACTAGAAGCTCAGCGCTGTTTGTGAACTGCCCAGATGCGGTTTTCAAAGTCGTGAGCGCCTGAGCGAAGTTGCGTGCGCCGCACAGGGCGTCTGCCAGGTGCAGGTGGTGGGCAAGCTGATCTGGGGCGAGGGCCACACATTGGCGGGCACAGCCTATGGCCAGGGGCCATTGCAAATTGCGGGCTGCCAGCAGCCCAACATTATTGAGCGCACGCAGGTGTGTCGGGTTCAGCAACAGCGCGTGGTGGTAGGCCTTGCCTGCCGCTGCCAGGTCGCCACAGGCTTCTGCAGCAATGGCCAGGTTGGCTGAGCCGTCAGCATCTTCAAGCAGCCTGGTTTGAACGGTCAGCAGTATTTTGTAGGCTGCAACGGGTCTGCCAAGCTCTGATAAAAGCGCGGCACATGCTGAGGCTGTGTTCACGTCATCCGGCATTTGCGCCAACGCTTTTTCAAATGCCATCAGGGATTGCTCTGGCTGGCCAGCCTTGTGCAACTGAGTGCCGAGTTGCATCCATTGTGTATGGTCCATAGAGGCTGATTATGATGTGACTGATGAACGTTATGGCGGCAAGCCGACCCCCTGCTACGCTGCACCTGCTCGGGCGTTTTAATCAACGCTTTACGGGTGCGGAACAGGAGCTGCTGGATATGCAACGCCTGCTGGCGGGAAAGCGTCCGGTCAAAATCTGGTCTGACGTGCCGCCCCATGCAGCTTATGCAGGGCAGGGCGTGACGCCCTTACAGCCGTTTGCACAGCAGTTTCCCGGCAGCGGGGTTTTGCTGATTGCAGGTGTTCACATGCCGCCTGGCCTGTGGCTGAAGTACACACGTTTTGAGCGGGTGATCTTGTTCTACAACCTGGCTAACCATGGTCAGTTGTTTTCAGCGATTCAAAGTATTCGCGATTCAACAGGGCGCGAGCCAGAGCTGGTTTTTGTTTCACATCTACTGCAAGCCAGTGTGAGCCTGCCGGGGCGGGTTATACGCAGTTTGATGGACTTGCGGGCGTTCGTGAGTGTGGCAAAGAGCCGCGTCGCGGTCGACCGACCCTTCACGATCGGGCGGGTTAGTCGCGATGCGCCAGACAAGCACCACCCCGATGACCCGGCGCTGTACCGCATGCTGGCCAGCAGGAGTTTGCGCGTGCGCATCATGGGGGGCATGTGCCTTGCCCCGGCATTGCAGGGTGTTGACGGTGTTGACTTGTTACCCGCAGGCTCACAACCTGTGGCTGATTTTTATGCTGGATTGGATGCGGTGTTTTACCGAACGGGTGCATCGACTGAGGCTTATGGCCGTGTGGTGGTAGAAGCGATGGCGAGTGGACTGGCGGTGGTGGCGCATGCCAGGGGCGGCTATGCCGAGGTCATTGAAGAGGGGGTGTCGGGTTTTTTGATTCAGACCCAGGAGCAGGCTTACGATGCACTGATGCGGCTTAGCCAGTCGCCTGAGCTGCGCAGCACGATTGGGAAAGCCGCCGTATTGCGCGCCAACGATATTCATGGCGTGCAGGCGACTCTGCGTGACCTCCATTTTTATCTGGATTGAATGCTTGCCTGGCTGGCTATTTTTGAAAGACAGCAGCCCCCGAGAACGTGCCACCCGCTGCGATATTGCCGTTATAGACAATGCCTGCACGACTGGCATTGGCACCCGTAAACACACCGCTTACCCTGCCGCTTGTGCTGGTAAAGCTTGACGACGAAAAATAAAGAGTATTTTCAGACACGTTGCCGAAGGACGTGGCGGCGTTGAATTGCAGCATGCGGCCACCGGCTTGTGTCGGATCAAAGTTGACGCTCAATGTGGCACTGGTCAGCGTGCCGCTCGCCCCGAGGTAGGAAGTGGGGGTGGTTGTTCCAACCAACGCATAGGTTGCAAAGATGTTGCCTGTGGTGGGAAGCACCGATGTGGGTTGCCCTACCACGTAGTGCCCCTGGTATATGGTGGTGGCATTTTTCATGCCCGTTGCCCAGTTGCCCCAGCCGATAAAGTCATTTCCCGCAATCGTGCCAAGCGACGCAGACCCGACCAAGTTTGAGCTGCTGAAGGCATCGCTGCCGTTCTGAATTTCAAGTGCCTTGCCTGCGTCAAGTTTGACACTGTTGACTATTGTTGCGTTTCCAAAGGTACCGTTTCCATCACTCGAATTGAGCGCTGTATGGTAGTGAATCGCACCTGCCAGGCCGGTGAACGTGCCGGTGTTGGTCGTCTTGCCATCTCCTATCAGGCTCGATTTGCCATCCGATGTCGTCTGGTTGCCCGCTGTCACCACCTCTTGCGCCGGGGGGGGTGTGGGCACGCTGGCCCGGTTGCTGGTGCGTACAGGCGGTTCGTTGCTGCTGTTGACCTTGACCGATTCGCCTGCCACCAAGCCAACGCAAGTGCCCCCACTGCACACTTCAATCGCGTCTTTTTCAGCCGTGACACCCAAAGAGCCATCCGGGTTGTACCCGGCACTGAAACCAGATCCCCGAATGCCTATGGTGGCCGTCGTGGTGGTGACGCGGTAATTCTCGCGGTTGCGTTTGCCAATCAACCCCGTGATGGCCCGCATGCTGCCGCGTAGCAGGTCGACCAGAAAACGGTCTTCCTTGGGGTCGGCCTGGTCAACGTAGTTGGCGATTTTGAACTCGGTGTTCGGCTGCAGGGACACCAGGCCGCCGTCAGAAAATTTGACTTGCGCCCGCCCGGTTGCGCCGGTCACGATGGCCTGACCACTTTCAATGTCTGTGCCTTTGGCCAGCGGGTTTGTCTGGCCATTGGGCCGCCTGACATTCACATCGCCAGCAATGAATTGCGCCACGCCTGCCGATGCCGCAAACGCCTGCCATGGATAGGCGGCAGCCAGCGCCAGCGCCAGCACAGTGTGTTTGATTTTCAGGCAAGGGGTCATGACAGGTTTCCCGGTTTCAATTAAAAATCGCGCCGCAATGTCACGGCAAAAACCGCACGGTCAAATTTTGAAGTGGGGATGTTCGACTTGACGGAGGTCAATGACAACTGGGGCGTCACTTTCCATGAACGCGCCGGTACCCAGTTCAAACCCAAGTTCAGGTTGAACTGGTCGTCCTGGCGCGTCACCAGAAACAGGGTGTCTTGTCCGCCGTATTTGCGGTTTTCGTAGCTTAGGCCGCCAAACAGCGACACTTCCTCTGACAGCATTTGTTGCGCGCCCGTACGAATGCCGTAGAGGTTATGTCCAAGGTTGGGAAAAGCAGGGTCCTTGGTCTTTTCAGTGCCCACATAGGCACCGGTAAATAACAACAAACCGCTGCGAAAACCGTGCGCATACGATGTGCCGATGACAGTGCGATCAGCGTTTCGTGCAGCCTGGCCAGGGTAGCTGAGCTGGCCCCACTGCACATAGCTGCTCCATTGCTGCTCGCCATTCATGCGGTAGGTCCATTCCCCCACCAGCCCAGCCTGGTCGCGCGCTTTTGCCGCGTTGACGTAATAGCTGCCTGCCTGCACCACCGCTGAAAACTCGTGTTTGTCATACCGGTAGCTGGCGCCTGCGTTGCCATCGACCTGCGTCGCATCAAAAGTCTTGTTCTGTCCGTGCAGGCGGCCATTGGCTGAAAAATTGCCAATCAGCGACCAGCGCGGGTCGTCCAGCACGCGTCGGGCAGACACCCCCGCGCCCAGTGTGGCAAAAGCATCTTTGGTGGATAAATTGGTGTTGTTCAGGGTAAAAACCAGGCCGCCAAATGCAGGAACGGCAACATTGGCATTGCCCGGGCCGCTGTTGATGTTGGTGTCGTAACCCACGCTGGTTTCGACATAGGTCTTGATCGATGATTTCGCGGCTTCGTCCGAACGGTCAATGGCCTGCAAAAATTTGTCGATGGTGGCGGCTGCTTCTGGTGGAATGTTGTCTTTCTTGGTCTCCAGCAGCACCTTGCGGGCACCCGCGTTGTCGCCCACTGCGAAGAGGGCACGTCCCAGCTCGGCTCTGGCGCGTGAGTTTTCAGGTTGCACCGACAACACCCGCTCCAGCGCAAATACGGCACGGGTGAATTGCTCGGTGTCGTTGGCGGCAATACCCATGGTGGTGTCAAAGTCCGGGTCGCCAGCCCGCGCTGCTTCTTGTGGCTCCAGCAGCTCAAACGCCTGCTTGGCCTGGCCCTTTTCCAGCATCACACGCGCCTGCCTGACCAGCTCGTCGACTTCAGCGCTGGCCTGGCCACAGAAAAGGGCAAGGCAGACAGTCAACATGCCAATCGCAACAACAGATGAATCAGGTAAGACTTTGTTCATGGTTGTGATTCTAGGAAGAAACCCGAAAAACTATAAGGGTAAATTTACTTTAACCGCCGCTAATTTCATTTTTGTGCTTTTTTTTCAGCGTTTATTGCAGGCTTGCCGTGCATCAACCCGGTGCACCAGTCCGCGCAGGGCTGTTTTGTGGTGCATCAGGGTAATCAGGGGGGTGCAAATTCATGAGGCTGTATCAGAATATCAGTCATTACTTATATTTAACGTGTACACCATGCAGCCAACACCATCGATTGCTCAAGACAAGGTTTTTAACCTGGCTGCCGAGCTGTTTGCCGTACTGGCCACGCCCATGCGTTTGCGCATTCTCAGTGCACTGTGCGAGCAGGAGAAATCGGTCAGTCAGTTGCTGCTGGAGATTGACACCACCCAGCCCAATTTGTCTCAGCACCTGGCCGTGCTGTTTAAAACCGGCGTGCTTGCCAAGCGTAAAGAAGGCACCCAGGTGATTTACCGTGTGCAGAGTGAAAAAGCGGTGGCCCTGTGCCGCAGCGTATGCACCCAAATTGCCATTGAGATGGATGAACCGGACGCGGTGCCCGAGGGGCAGACGCTGAGCCCGCGTTCCCCTGTGATGGCCTGAAGCGAACGACGCGACATGCTCAATCGATTCATCCAGCGCGCCCCTGAAAACTTTTTGTCAGCGCAGCAGATCAACGACGTGAAAGCGGGCAGGCGCGGCTTTCTGGCGGGAGCTTTTGCGGCAGCGGTGGCAGGCGTACAGGCGCAGACGCCCGCCGGTGACCCCAACATCCTGAACTTGCCCGCTCACAGCAAAGGCCTGGGCCAGCCTGTGGTGTCGCGCCCGTATGGCCTGCCCAGCGAGTTTGAAAAAAACCTGCAGCGCCGCGAAAGCCCGGGCCTGACCCGCGTAGGTGCCGCCAGCGTCAGCTTTGCGCCGCTGCAATCGCTGTTTGGCATCATCACACCCAGTGGCCTGCACTTTGAGCGGCACCACCAGGGCTGGTGGGACATTGACCCGTCAAAACATCGTTTGATGATCAATGGCTCTGACGATAGCTTGATCAAACGGCCCATGGTGCTGGACATGGACGAGATCATGCGTCTGCCCAGCGTCAGCCGCATGTGCTTTATTGAATGCGGTGCCAACACCGCGATGGAATGGAACAACACCGCCGTGCCCACCGTGCAGTACACGCACGGCATGCTGAGCTGCAGTGAATTCACCGGCGTGCCGCTCATCACGCTGCTGGAAATGTGTGGGGCAGACTTGAAGCGCGGCAAATTTGTATTGGCTGAAGGTGCAGATGGTTCAGGCATGACGCGCACCATCCCCATGAGTCTGATTCAAAGCGGCGAAGTGCTGGTGGCCTACGGCCAGAATGGCGAAATGCTTCGGCCTGAAAACGGCTACCCGCTGCGCTTGGTGGTGCCCGGTATTCAGGGCGTGAGTTGGGTCAAGTACCTGCGGCGCATTGAGGTCGGCGACATGCCTTATGGCGCCAAAGACGAAACCCTGCACTACGTTGACCTAATGCCCAACGGCATGCACCGCCAGTACAGCGGCATTCAAGAGGTCAAAAGCGTCATCACCTCTCCCAGTGGCGGGCAGGTGGTGTTGCAAAAGGGCTTTCACAGCATCACTGGCCTGGCCTGGAGCGGGCGCGGCAAGATCAAAAAGGTTGATGTGTCGATAGACGGTGGCCGCAACTGGAAGGCCGCGCGGCTGGAAGGGCCGGTGCTGGCCAAATGCCTGAGCCGCTTCAACACCGACTTTGTGTGGGACGGCAAGGCTGTCATCTTGCAAAGCCGGGCGACTGACGAGACCGGGCACATCCAGCCGGCGTATCAAGCGTTACGGGCGGTGCGTGGGGGCCGGAGCATCTATCACAACAACGCGATTCAGTCGTGGCTGTTGGGCGAGAACGGCGAGGTGAAAAATGTTCAGGTCGGTTAACCTCATCGCGCTGTGCCTGTTGCCGCTGCTGGTGTCAGCTCAAACGGCCAGGTACCCGAACATCGGCCGCACCGCCACGCCGCAAGAAATCAAGGCCTGGGACATTGACGTTCGGCCAGACTTCAAAGGCTTGCCAAAAGGCCAGGGCAGCGTGAAGCAGGGCGAAGTGGTGTGGGAGGCGCAGTGCGCGTCTTGCCACGGCAGCTTTGGCGAATCGGCAGAAGTCTTCACCCCTCTGGCTGGCGGTGTGACGCCGCAAGACATGGCCACCGGCCGTGTCAAAAGCCTGCTCCCCAGCCAAAACCAGCCGCAGCGCACCACGCTGATGAAGCTGCCTACCCTGTCAACCTTGTGGGACTACATCAACCGCGCCATGCCCTGGAACGCGCCCAAATCACTGAGCGCTGACCAGGTGTTTGCAGTCACGGCATACACCTTGTATTTGAACAATGTCTTGCCTGCTGACTTTGTGTTGAATGACAGCAACATTCGGGACGTGCAGGCCCGCTTGCCCAACCGCAACGGCATGACGACCGTGCACAGCCTGTGGCCAACCCCGGAGCTGGGTGGCACAGCCAAGCCTGACGTGCAAGGTTCAAACTGCATGGTCAATTGCGGCGCGCAGATGCAGGTGGTCAGCAGCCTTCCTGACCATGCGCGCAATGCACACGGCAACCTGGCCGGGCAGTCGCGCAGCATTGGCCCCAGCCGGGGTGCTGAAACCGACTCAAAAGACACCAAAACAGCTCAAAACAGCGAAAATAACCCGTCAAATGTCGCTCCAGACCAATCAACACATGCGCGAGCAGCTCCTGAAAACATAGCAACCGTTTCATTGACAAGCATCCAGCCGGTGCTTGACAAAAACGCCTGCCTGGCCTGCCACGGCATGAGCAGCAAGCTGGTTGGCCCATCGTTCAAAGACATTGCGGCGCGCTACAAAACCCAGGAGGGTGCATTAAATCTGCTATCGGGCAAAATCAAGGGGGGTGGGCAGGGTGCCTGGGGTGCCATTCCCATGCCCGCGCAGGCTTTGAGCGTGGCCGAGTCGGCCCAGATTGCCCGCTGGTTGATGAGCGGTATGCCGCCATAGCAGTTGCCCTATTTCAGATATTGAATTTTTTGTGTCCAATCGAGTCAAGCCAACAAGTCGTCAAATCAGTTTGTATTGAAGGAGTCAACCATGGAACGTCGAGATTTTTTACACCGCACGGGCGCTACTGCCGTCGCTTTGAGCCTGCCTGCAGCTCATGCACAAACGGCTGTGGTCAATGCGCCGGGCTGGAACAAAGCCGCCTTTGACAGCAAGTCTTTGGCGGATGCCGCCAAGGCCATGGGTGCTACCAGTGCGCCTGTGGAAAGCAAAGACCTGATGTTGCGTGCACCTGAAATTGCAGAAAACGGTAACGTGGTGCGCGTTGGTGCGCTCAGCAACATCGCCGGTACCACGCAAATCGCGTTTGTGGTCGAGAAAAACCCGAGTGCGCTGGCCGCCAATTTTGACATCATGGCCGGTACCGACGCGAATGTGGAGACCAACATCAAGATGGGCCAGTCGTCCAACGTGTATGCGCTGGCCAAGGCGGGTGATAAATACTATTACGCCGTGAAAGAAGTCAAAGTAACACTAGGCGGCTGCGGCGGCTGATTCAGGAGAACCACATGTCAGATCCAATGAGAATCCGGGCCCAAGCCCAAGGCGACAAAACCACGGTGCGTGTGCTGGTCAGCCACGAGATGGAAAGCGGCCAGCGCAAGGATGCAGCCGGTAAAACCGTACCCGCCTGGTTCATCCAGTCCA
>JANNYZ010000182.1:0-24764 GCA_031410335.1 Polaromonas sp.
CGCCTACGTCAACGCCAACGATCAAGTGCTTGGGATGTGTCACGGGTGTGGCGCTCATTTTTCGTTTCCAGTGTCATGGGTGGCCGTGAGGGTGTAGCCCATCCGGGCGTCCAGCTCGCGTGCGCTGGCTTGCCGCGCTGCGGGCTCGCCCCAGCCGCCGCCGCCGGGGGTTTTCAGTTGCAGGCGCTCGCCGCGTTTGATCTTGATGCCCACCATCTTCGAGGCCATGGGCGGCTGATGCCACTGGCCCTGGTTCTCGTAGCTGAAAACATTGAGCGCGCCTTCGGCGCCGCCTGCAATGCCTTTGGGGGCCGAGCGGCCACGCTCGCCAAACACAAACACGTCGGCGGCTTCTTCAAGCAGCTCAATCTCATACACCGCGCCCAGACCGCCCCGGTGCGTGCCGTCACCGCCCGAGCCACCCCTGAGTGCCCATTGGGTAAAACGGACCGGGTAGGCGGCCTCCAGAATTTCAAGTGGCGGAATGGTGGCGGTTGAAATCGGTGCGTTGCCGTGGTTCAGGCCATCGCCCTGGTCATGCCCGCCATGCCCGCCACCAAAAAAGCTGAACATCACCCAGCGCTGGCCCTTGCGTGGCCCGTCGCTGCGGTGACCCGCCAGTGACAGGGCGTTGATGGTGCCGTAAGCCTGCGCCACGGCCAGATGCGGGTCGGCCTTGGCGGCCGCGCTGAAGATCACGTCAATCATGCGCAAAATGGTTTCGGTATAGCCGCCCACCGGGCGTGGGCGTGAGGCTGAAATCACGAGCTCATCGGGCAGCACGAAGTCCACTGCGTCCAGCACGCCCGCATTGGCTGGTACATCCGGGAAAAGGTGTTTGAGCGCCACATAGCAGGCGGCCACCGCAGTGGCGCGCGAGATGTTGACCGGCCCTGCACAAGCTGCGTCGGTACGCGAAAAATCCAGCGTCAATCGTTCGCCTGCAACCGTCATGTCGAGTGCAATCCTGATAGGCTTGTCGACGACGCCGTCGTTGTCCAGCATGTCGTCAAAGCTGTAGCGGCCGTCTGGCATGGCGGCGATGTGTGAGCGCATCAGGCGCAGCGCGCGCTGGCGCAACTCGGCCATGGCACCCAGCATCAGACTGTCGCTGTATTCGTCGAGCAGGCTGTCCAAGCGCTTGGCACCCAGTTCGAGCGCAGCCAGCTGGGCGTTCAGGTCGCCCCACAGGCTGTCTGGCAGGCGCGTGTTGGCCGTCAGTATGGCCAGCACGTCGTCCATCAGCACGCCGCCCTGCTGGATGCGCACCGGCGGGATTTGCACCGCCTCCTGCCAGCATTCGGTGGCTGCCGGGTTGTAGTTGCCGGGCACAGCTCCGCCGACATCGTGCCAGTGCGCCGCTGACGCCAAATAACAAAACAGCTTGCCATTGCGGAAAAAAGGGCGCACCAGCTTGAAGTCATTGGCATGTGTGCCGCCTTCATACGGGTCATTGAACAGCCAGGTGTCGCCGTCCTTCATGCCGCCGCGCTGGCTGGCAGCTTTGGCGGCAGCGCGCACGGCAAACGCCATCACGCCGACAAAAATCGGCAGACCGGACTTGCCTTGCACCAGCGTGTCGCCCGTTACCGCGTCATACAGGCCATGGCAGGCGTCGTGTGCCTCGGCAATGATGGGGTTGAAGGCGCTGCGGTACAGCGTGGCGTCCATCTCATCGGCAATCTGCTCTAGGCGGCCCCGCAGGACAGCCAGTGTGACGGGATCAATTTCTTTGTTAAACATGCAATGCTTTCTTGCCAAACTGTTGGCGCAGCTGATTCATCAAACCACCTGCGCGGACTCTGTCGAGTAAAAAATCAGGGACAGGAGCCGTTTTAATCGGCTTCTCAGGGTTAAAACTGACCTCCAGGCCAATGGATACATGCGCGAGCAGCTCCTGATTTCGTAGCGTTTCGGTGTCGGGTGACGTCAGCAGCAACAAGCCCAGATTGAACGCATTGCGAAAAAACAGGCCGCCGTAGCTGGGCGCAATAACGGCCGCCACACCCAGATGCACCAGCGCAGCCGCAGCTTGTTCACGCGATGAGCCAATGCCAAAGTTGGGCCCCGCCACGATGATGTCGCCGGGTTTAACCTCGCGTGCAAAGCGGGGCAACAAGTTCTCCAGGCAGTGCTGTGCAATCACCTCGATGCCATGCTGCATGTATGCGCCGGGTGCCAGTGCATCGGTGTCCACATCGTCACCCAAGTGCCAGACCTTGTGCCACGTCTGTTTTTCGTTTGTGTTGGTCATGCCAGCACCTCACGCGGGTCGGTGATGCAGCCGCGCAGCGCCGATGCGGCCACGGTGTAAGCCGAGCCCAAATACACCTGCGTGCTGGCCGGGCCCATGCGGCCCTTGAAGTTGCGCGCCGTGCTGGAGATCACGGTTTGGCCATCTGCAAAGCCGCTGCCGTAGCCTGCACATGCTCCGCAGGCACTGGGCAGCAGGGTGGCACCGGCGTCGAGCAGGCTTTGCAGAATGCCTTCGGCTTTTGCAGCGGCCAGGTCTTGCAGGCTGGCGGGGGCCAGCATCAGCTGCACGCCGCTGGCTATTCTTTTGCCGTGCAGCACCTGTGCCGCAAAGCGTAGATCGTCCAGCTTGGCCCCGGTGCATGCGCCTATGTAGGCCACGTCGATTTTGGTTGCGCCGTGGTCAGCGATGGGTACGCCCTGTGCCGGGCTGTGCGGTGCAGCAAGTTGCGGGCTGAGCGTGCTGGCATCAAAGTGGTGTTCAACATCAAAGCTGCCGGGGTCCGATGTCAGTTCTTCGTGGTCAGCAACATCGCTGGGCTGCTTTAACCACTGGCGTGTTGTGCTGTCTGCAGCCACCAGCCCGGTTTGCGCGCCCAGCTCAGCGCTCATGTTGCACAGGGTCATGCGCTCCTGCATGCTCAAAGCCTTGACAGCGTTGCCGGTAAATTCAACCGCCTGGTAATTCGCGCCATTCATGCCATAGCGCGCAATCATCGCCAGCATCATGTCTTTGGCGCACACGCCCGGTGCCAGTTGCCCTGACCAGTTCATGGCGATGGTTTGCGGCACGCGCAGCCAGATTTGCCCCGTCACCATCACGCCCAGCATTTCCGTGCTGCCGATGCCAAACATGTAAGCACCAAACGCGCCTCCCGTGGGCGAATGTGAATCACCGCCCACACAAAACATACCGGGCTGAATATGCCCGTGCTGCGGCACCACCACGTGGCAAATGCCCTGGCTGTCATACACATGGGGCAGGTCTTGTTCGCGTGCCCAGTCACGTGCGATTTTCACAATCTTGCGTGCTGCGTCGTCGCGTTCAGGCACATAGTGGTCCATCACCAGCACGACTTTGGATTTGTCCCAAATTTCCGCGCCCAGTTCTTCCAGCATCGGCTTGAGTCGGCGCGGGCCCGACGAGTCGTGAAACATGGCCAAGTCGACCTGGCAGGTCACGATGTCGCCAACGGTCACAGAATCAAGGCCCGCAGCCCGTGCAATCAGTTTTTGTGCAAGAGACTGGGTTGTCATTCTGGTTTGGCCCCCGAAAACTTCACCACCCGGGCCCAGCGCGTGATCTCACCTTGTACAAAACGTGTGAATTCTTCGGGTGAATTGCCCACGCCCACTGCGCCCTCTGTCTCCAGCCGCTTGCGCACGTCGGGCGCAGCAATCGCTTGTCGTGCCGCATCGCTGATGCGCTTGGTCAGCTCTGCGCTCATGCGCGCCGGGCCAAACAAACCAAACCACGCGCTCGACTCATAGCCCGGCAGCACCTCTGCGATGGCGGGCACATCAGGGAAGGCTGCCAAGCGCCTGGCGCTTGTCACGCCCAGCGCTTTAAGCTTGCCCGCCTTGATTTGTGCCTGTGCATTGCCCACCGCAGCAAACATCAGCTCCACCTGCCCAGCAATCACGTCTTGTAGCGCTGGCGCAGTTCCTTTGTAGGGAATATTCACGATGTACGCGCCCGACTGCATTTTGAACAAATCACCCGCCAGATGCAGCGACGAGCCGACCGCACCAATGGCAAAGTTGAGCTTGCCCGGTTTGGCTTTGGCCAGTGCAATCAGCTCGCGCACGTCTTTGGCTGCTACAGATGGGTGCGCAACCAATATGGATGGCGACGTGGCCACGCAAGTCAAGGGCGTGAAGTCTTTGATGGGGTCAAAAGGCAAGGACGGATACAGCGACGCATTGATGGCGTGACTGGTAAAGCTCATCAGCAGGGTGTTGCCATCAGGTGCGGCCTTGGCGACGGCTTCAGCCGCAATATTGCCGCCTGCGCCGGACCGGTTTTCAACCACCACGACTTTGCCCAGCAAGCGGCCGAGCTCTTGCGCCAGCGCCCGTGCCAGTGTGTCGGTCGAGCCACCTGCCGGTGCACCCACCAATACTCGGGTTGGAGTGCTTTGGCTCAATTGACCCTGTGCGTGACCCGCCATCAACGCGGTAGCGCCCAGCAAAACGGTACGGCGGTCAAGTGACGTCATGTCAAAGCCCCAAGTACGCTTTGCGCAGCGTATCACTGCCTAGAAGTTCTGCCGGCACGCCGGCAAAACGGATGCTTCCGTTTTCGAGCACGTAGGCTCTGTCGGCGATTTCCAGTGACTGGCCGACGTTTTGCTCGACCAGCAGAATCGCCAAACCATCGCCGCGCAGCTGCGCAATCAGCGTGAACATTTCTTCCACCAGCAGCGGCGACAAGCCCAGTGAGGGTTCATCCAGAATCAGCAGTTTGGGCTCGGCCATCAGACCTCGACCTATAGCCAGCATTTGTTGCTCGCCACCGCTCATGGTGCCGGCCAGTTGACTCAGGCGCTCTTTCAGGCGCGGGAAGATGGTAAAAACTCTTTCAAGGTTTTTGGCACGGCGCTCGCGGGCGCGTGTGAACGAACCCAACTCCAGATTTTCAAGTACGCTTAAATTAGGGAAGACCTTGCGGCCTTCGGGCACCTGAATCAAACCCGACTTGACCACATCGCGGTAGTGCGAGCCGCTCAGGTTGCCACCATCAAACTGCACGCTGCCAGCCCATGCCGGGTAAATGCCGCAGACCACATTGGCCAGCGTGGACTTGCCTGCGCCGTTGCTGCCCAGCAGGGCCACAATTTCGCCAGGGTTCACCGCCAGATCTACGCCGCGCAGCACTTCGACCTGGCCGTAGCCACCATACAGGCCTTGAATGTCAAGCAATGTGGTCATGCGGATGCCTTCACCAACTCTGCTGCACGCAAACGCGCCGCTGTGCCGTGGCCCAGATACGCTTCAACCACTTTTTCGTTGTGGGTGACTTCACTGGGCGAGCCTTCTGCAATCAATTGCCCCTGCGCCACCACCCACACGTGACCTGCCAGGTTCATCACCGCCTGCATCACGTGTTCAATCATTAGCACGGTGATGCCACTGTCGGCAATGCCGCGAACGACAGGAATCATCTCTGCGATCTCTTGCGGGTTCAGCCCGGCCAGAACTTCATCAAGCAGCAGCAGCCGGGGCTGGGTGGCCAGCGCACGCGCCAGTTCCAGCCGCTTGCGACCAGCCACGGTTAGCTCGCCTGCGGGCTTGTCAATCTGTTTGAGCAGACCCACTTGAGTGGCGATGCGCTCTGCTGCGAGCAGTGCAGCCTGGCGACTTTTGACATGCAGGTGCGCACCAACGGCAATATTTTCGCGCACGGTTTGCGAGGCAAAGGGTTGCACGATTTGAAAGGTGCGTGTCATGCCATGCGTTGCATTGATATGCGGTGCACGGCCCGTGATGTCCACGCCGTCAAAATGCACGCTGCCGCTGTCAGGCTTCAAGAAGCCTGACATCAGCGCAAAGAGCGTGGTCTTGCCCGCACCATTCGGGCCGATCAATGCGGTGAGGCTGCCCTTGTGCACACTGAGCGATACGTTTTGTACCGCCTTCAAGCCACCGAATGATCTGGACAGGCTGTTGATGGTGAGCAAGGCTGTCATGGCTTGCCCTTCTTGCTGAAAAATGATTTCACGCTGCCTGCAATGCCGCCAATGCCGCGCGGTAAAAACATCACGATCAGTACCAGCACCACGCCATAGATCACCATGTTGATACCAGGCAACTGGCCGAACAGGTTGCGCGTGATGTCGGCCAGCACATGCAGCACCACTGCGCCCAGAACCGGCCCCCACAGCGTACCAATACCGCCCACAATGGCCGCTACCAGCGCTTCCACCGAGGTGGCCGGGCCAAAGGCAATGCCCGGGTCAATGTACTGAAACACCTGCACATAAAAAGCGCCGCCAGCACCCATCAGTGCACCCGACAGGCCAATGGCCCCGAGCTTGACGTTGAACGGGTTCACGCCAATCGCCCGCGCGGCGTCTTCGTTGTCGCGCACGGCTTGCAGGTACGCGCCAAAGCGCGAATGCTTGAGCCACCAGGTGATGAGCAGCGCCGCTGCCACAAAACCGAGAATCAGATACAGATAACCCTTGCGCGACGCAAACTGCATGTTGGCAAATGATTCGCTCAAGGGAATCATCAAGCCCACGCCTGCCCCCGTGAACGGCACTGACAGCGCAAGGATGCGAAACACCTCGGCAAAAGCAAGCGTGACAAGCGCGAAGTACGAGCCCTTCAGACCATAGCGAAAAGTCAGGCCGCCCACCATCAAACCGATGGCAGCGCTGCCTGACACGGCCAGCGCCAGCGCCAGCCACGGGTTCAGGCCGAACTGCAACTGGACGATGGCCTGAATGTAGGCGCCCGTGCCAAAAAACAGCGCATGACCAAACGAAAACTGCCCACCAAAACCGCCCAGGATATTCCAGGCCTGCGCCAGCAGGGCAGCGTACAGAGCCATCATCACAAAGTTGAGGGTGACGCCTGAATCGGTGACCAGTGGAACGCAGGCTGTAACTGCGACGAACAGCGCGATGCCGCCAAGTTCTTTAAGGGTGCGACTCATGCCTTGGCTCCGAAAAGCCCTTGCGGCCTGAATAGCAACACGCCAATAAAAATCACAAAAATTCCAATCTGGCCGAGTGACTCACCCAGGTACAGGCCACCCAGTGACTCGACCACGCCGACCAGCAGGCCGCCTATCAATGCGCCGCCAAAGCTACCCATGCCGCCCAGCACCACCACGGTAAAAGCCACCAGCACAAAGCCGCTACCGACCTGCGGGTTGACGTAATACGCGGGCAACAAAAAGCAGGCCGCTGCGCCCAGGCAGGCCAGGCCAATGCCAAAGCTCATCGCGTACACATGGTCAACGTCAATGCCCATCAGCTTGGCGCCATGCTTTTCTTTGGCAACCGCGCGAATGGCGCGGCCCAAATCTGTTTTGCCAACGATCCACAGCAGAATGCCAGATACCACCAAGGCCCCTGCAAACGCCACCAGCTTGGGGAGCGCAATCATGGCTGGGCCTATAGCGACGGTGGTGAGGGTGTAGGCCGTGTCAATGGTGCGTGTGTCTGACTTAAAAAACAGCAGCGCGAGGTTTTCCATCACGATGGAAATACCCAGGGTGACGAGCAAAATGTTCTCATCCTTGCCGTGGCTGGCCCGATTGATGATGACGCGCTGCAGCGCATAACCCAATGCAAACATGCCTGGCACGACCAGAGGCAAGGCAAGGTAGGGATCAATCCCAAAACGCTCCTTGAGCAGGTACACGGCATACAGCGCCAGCATCAACGATGCGCCATGCGCAAAGTTGATGATGTGCAGCACACCGTAAATCAGCGTCAGGCCGAGCGCGATCAGCGCATAAACCGCCCCGGTCGTCAGGCCGTTCAGAACGGATGAGAAAAGAATCCCTGGATCAAACATAGGCAATCAGCTGGCAATCAACGAAGTGGGGGCACTATTTTTAGGCTTTGAGGGGAAACACCGCGTCGACTTCTCGGTAATCACGCGGAATGATCACCTTGATGTCGTTCTTGTAAACCTGCGTCATCAGCGGCTGAGCGCCCATGTTCTGCCCATTGACAAACTTGGTCGTACCGTACGGCATGATGTGGTCGCTAAAGGTGCTGGTGTTCAGTGCGTCGATGATGGCAGCACGGTCAACCGACTTGGCGCGGTTGATGGCATCGGCCAGCAAACGCATGCCGGTGTACGCCATGAAGACTTCGTAGCTGAAGAACAGGCCCTTGGCCTCGACGCGTTTTTTCAATTCAGCAGAACGCTTGTCTTTCGGGTTGAACCAGTGGTTGCAGTCAATGATGCCGTTGGCCGCATCCGGAAACTCCTTGACAAACTTGTAGCTGGACGCCGCGCCGCCCAACACCGAAAAAATCGCTTTCGGTGTGACTTTCTGCTGTTGCATGGTGCGCACCAGCAACGCGTATTCGTTGTAGTAATTGGCGGGGATCACGATGTCCGGATTCACGGCCTTCATGCGCAGCACGATGTTATTGAAGTCGCGGGTCGGGTTAGCGTGCTTGATGACTTCTTTCACCTCGTAGCCGTAGCCTGGCAACTCACGCGCTAGCAGGTTGGCGGTGCCCGTGCCAAACAAGGACTCTTCATGAATGATCATCACGGTTTTGGCTGGCTTGCCAGCGGCAGTGTTCAGCACATGCAGGTTGGCCACGGCCACTTCGGCGCACTTGCGGTAGCCGGGGCCAAAGCGGAAGGTATTTTTCAGGCCGCGCTCAACAATCTGGTCGGCCACACCCACGTCCACCACGTGCGGCAGGTTGTACTTGGCGGCAGCCTGTGTGGTGGCCAGGCAAATGGCCGAGGCAAAGGCACCCAGCACGGCAGACACGCCGGCCTCGTTCATTTTTTCAATTTCAGCTGCACCAGCCTGTGGTGACGACTGGGCGTCGCCCAGCAGGGCTTCAATTTTTGCACCACCGAGCGACTTGATACCACCCGATTTGTTGATGTCTTCAATTGCCATCAAAGCGCCTTCACGGCACTGCTGGCCCGAGTACGCCAACGCCCCCGTGACCGGGTGCAGCACACCGATCTTGATGGCTTTGGGCTGTGCGCCCGCAACCAGGGGAAAAGCCAGCGCCGAGGCGGTAGCCGCAGACTGGGCTATGAACTGACGACGTGAAGCTTTGGACGATGGGGACGGTTGAGACATTGACATGGTGACTCCTGGTTAAAAACGTGGAAAGGTTTATAAAAACAACTCAAGAAAAACGGGCGGAAAGATCCTTGCTCACCCACACCTTGGCATCAATGTTGCCCACGCGGGAAAGCTCCATCTGGTATTCATAACGGTCAGGCCGGTACAGGCCATGCAGCCACTGAATGGGTTTGTCTGCTTCGTCATAAATCAGGCGGCGCACGGCCAGCAGGGCGGTGCCGACTGACACATCCAGATGCTCGGCCACGCTGGCATCTGCGAGCCGGGCGGAAATGGTCTGATGCGCCCGACCCACCTTCACGCCAGATTCTTCAAGCAGAACCAGAATCGGTTTTTTGGCCAGCTCGCGGCGGCCAAAGGTTTCGGCCAAAGCCTGCGGCACATAGGTGGTAATGTGCGACAGCGCGCCTTCTTTGGTACTGCGCACGCGTACTGCTTTTTGCACTTCTTCACCCGGCTTGATCTGCAACGCGCTGGCGACAGACTCTGACGCAGATATGCCGCGGACTTCCAGCACCTTGACGGAGGTGGTCAGGCCCATGCTGACCAGGTTTTCAAGCAGGCCCGTCAAGTGCGCGCGCTGGGTGCTGGCAGTTTTCAGGTTCGTATCTACAGGCCGCGTGCCCCGGCCTGCTTCGCGTGAAATCAGGCCTTCAGAAGCGAGCTGGGCCAAAGCCCGGCGGACCGTGACGCGTGCCACACCAAACTGTTCCCTGAGGGTCAGCTCTCCGGGCAGCCCGTTTGCAAACCGCCCATCGGCCAACTGCTCGCGCAGCACCAGGTACACGCGGTGGTACTTGGGGAGCGGCAGGTGCGAGGTTGCGGGTTGGGCCAGAGCCATGACGTGCATGCTATGGCGGTTTTTAATGTCCTGTCAATGGGACATTTGCGATTTGTCAATTGCTGGGAATAAGCTATGTCGGGCAAGTCACAGCAATCACTTTTTGGAATCCGATTTTTCAAACAGGGGCCGCGGATCTGGCTTTGCCAGTCCGCAGGCGCAGCGCCCCCTCGGGTGGGGCAGAAATCTACATGTAGTGGGCGAGCGCTGGAGCCCGATTTTTCAAACGGGGGCCGCGGATCTGGCTTTGCCAGTCCGCAGGCGCAGCGCCCCCTTGGGGGGCAGCGGCCACACGCAGTGGGCAAGCGTGGGGGCTCTACTTCTCAGCGAAAGCCCGTTCAATCACGAAATCACCCGGCTTGGAGGTTGTGCCCTCCTTGAATCCGCGTTCCTCCAGCATGGCTTTGAGGTTTTTCAGCATGCCGGGGCTGCCGCAAATCATCACGCGGTCATGGGCTGCGTCTAATACCGGCAGTTTCAGGTCGTCAAACATTTTGCCGCTGGCCATCAGGTCGGTCACCCGGCCCATGGTGCGGTAGGACTCGCGGGTGACGGTGGGGTAGTACAGGAGCTGCTTGCCAATCATTTCGCCCAGAAATTCGTGCTGCGGCAAATGTTCGGTCACCAGGTCGTGGTAGGCCAACTCGTCTTTTTCACGCACGCCGTGCACCAGAATGACCTGCTCAAAGGCCTCGTAGGTCTCCGGGTCGCGGATGATGCTCATGAACGGCGCCAGTCCGGTACCGGTCGACAGCAGGTACAAGCGCTTGCCGGGCAGCAGGTAGTCAATCAGGAGCGTGCCAGTGGGTTTTTTGCCGACGATGACGGTGTCGCCGACCTGGATGTGCTGCAGGCGTGAGGTGAGTGGACCGTCGGGTACCTTGATGCTCAAAAATTCCAGATGGTCTTCGTAGTTGGCGCTGACGATGCTGTAAGCCCTCAAGAGCGGCTTGTCATTAACCTTCAGGCCAATCATGGTGAAGTGGCCATTGCTAAAGCGCATGGACTCGTCGCGTGTGGTGGTGAAGGTAAACAATTTGTCGGTCCAGTGGTGGACAGACAGCACACGTTCTTCGTTGAAAGCGCTCATGGGGATGAAAATTTAGAGAGGGGAAACCCTAGATTTTAACGTTCTGCGCTTGTCAGGGTGCGAAGTGGTCAAACGATGCAAATCTGGCCTGGATGAGTTGGCCTTGCGCATCCACCAGCCTCAAGCCCGGCTCGCTTTCAACCACCCCGATTCGTGTGACGAGTGTCTGAGTGCTGAGGGCTGCGGTCTGAACCGCGCCTCTCTGCGCTGGCGGGGCTGTGAAGGCCAATTCGTAGTCGTCACCTCCCGACAACACTATTTCGAGCTGTTTTTGAGGTTCAAAAAGGGCTTTTGACCAATGGATATGTGCGCGAGCAGCTATCAAATTCGTAGTAACTTCGGCGTTTACCGCAGCGCCCACATTGGAGGCTTTGAGGACATGACCCAGGTCGCCTGCCAGCCCGTCGCTGATGTCGATGGCTGACGTGGCGATGCCGCGCAGGGCGGCGCCCAGAGCGACGCGAGGCGTGGGAAGTTCCAGCCGCCATCGGGTCTGTGCCAAAACGTCGGGCTGCAGTTCAATCTGACCCTGCAGTGCCTCCAGCGCCAGCCGCGCATCGCCCAACGTGCCGCTGACGTAAATGTCGTCACCCACTTTCGCGCCAGACCGCAACAGCGCTTGGCCGCGCGGCACTTCGCCAAACACGGTGATGCAGATGTTCAGTGGCCCTTGCGTGGTGTCACCGCCTATCAGCTCGCATCCGTGCGCGTCGGCCAGCGCCCACAGGCCGCGTGCGAATTCTTGCAGCCAGGGCTGGTCAATCGACGGCAAAGCCAGCGCAAGTGTGAATGCCACCGGTGCGGCACCGCAAGCCGCCAGGTCACTCAGGTTGACGGCCAGCGCTTTGTGACCGAGTGCGTAGGGGCTTACATTGCTGAAGAAGTGGCGACCTTCCACCAGCATGTCGCTGGAGATAGCCAGCTGCACGCCGGGCGATGGGTTGATCAGCGCACAGTCGTCGCCCACCCCTACTGCCGCCTTCTTGGCAGGGCGCGTGAAGTAACGCGCGATCACATCAAATTCAGTCATAAGCCAAGGATACCTCCCCTGGTTCTGCTCACCCTTGACCGTAAGCCGCGTCTCCCCTGAACCGCTGCGCAGCTTGTCGCACCACTTCGGCCAGCAGCGCTTCTTCGCCTTGCTTTTCGCGCAGCCAGCGGGCATCGTTTTGGCCGCGCTCCACGCCGTTGTGCAGCATGGCAATGAATGATGCAGCGCCCAGGCGCTGGGCATGCACTTCTATTTGCCTGAAGGTTAGCCAGATGTGCTCGCGCAGCGGCATATGTTTGCCAGAGGCTGGATCCACGTACACCGCATCCAGCCCGAAACGGCAGGCCTGAAAGCGGTTGTAGGTGTAGACCAGATAGTCGTCTTCTTGCGGCATGAAGGGCTGATCAATCATGAACCACGCCGCCAGTGCCTGCACAAAGCCCGACAACGCTGCGGCGCGGGTGACGGTCAGCGGTGTGTCAAAGACGCGGATTTCAATCGTGCCAAATTCAGGCTTGGGCCGGATGTCCCAGTAAAAATCCTTCATGCTTTTAACGACTCCGGTGCGCGTCATTTTGTTGAAGTAGGTGGTGAAGTCGTCCCAGGTCAATACAAACGGAGCGCGGCCGGACATCGGAAAGGCAAACACCGAGTTGAGCCGGGCCGAGTCGAACGCTGTGTCTTGCCCCTGCACATACGGGCTCGACGCAGACAGAGCAATAAAGTGCGGAATGTAGCGCGACATGCGGTGTAGCGTGCGCAGGGCGGTGTCGGCATCGGGGCAGCCCACATGCACATGCTGGCCAAAAATGGTGAACTGCTTGGACAGGTAACCATACAGCTCAGACAGCTCCCTGAACCGCGGCTTGTCATAAATGCGCCGTTCGTGCCACTGCTGGAACGGGTGCGTGCCGCCGCCGGCGATGGCGATGTTCAGCTTGTCAGCACTTTTGACCAGCGCATCGCGGACTTGCGAGAGCTGGCCCAGCACTTCCGATGAAGACTGGCACACGCCGGTTGATATTTCAATCATGCTGGACGTCATCTCGGGCACCACCGCGCCAGGCAGAGGTATTTTTTTCATCAGGCGCAGCATGTCCTCGGCGTAGGGGGCCAGGTCGTAGTCATGCGTGTTGACGAGCTGCAGCTCCAGCTCAACGCCCAGCGACAGGGCGTCGGATTTTTGAAAGGCTTCAAGACTCATGAACCGGCCCTTTAGATGCTTGCCTGATTTGGAGTTTGGGCGGCCTTGAGCTTTCGCCCGCTCGCGTGATGGCCAGCGCAGCGAGCACCGCTCCCAGAATTTCCATCAGCAAAATGGCGGGCAGGGCGATGCCAGCGATATGCTTGCCCAGCGCGGGTGAAGCCGCCACAAAGGTGGACACCAACAGCAGGGCCACCGACGACATTGGCGACATGGCGCAGCCGACCCACAGCGCCTGTTGCCAGCTGGCGCCACTGCCCACATTGCCCAGCGCTACGCCGACTATTTTTGCCAAAACGCGCGCACCCACCAGTACCGCCACCAGCTCAGCTACCGGGCCGTCCCAGTCTGCCTGCGCCGCGACCACGGAGACCAGCACAAACATCAGCATGGTCAGCATGCTCGATGCGGTGCCCATTTGCCGGGGCCAGGACCAGGGGCGGGGGTTCAGTTGCTTGAGCAGCATGCCGCCGAGCAGCGCCGCCAACGGTGCCGAGCCGCCAAAGTGCGCGGCCAGCGCCGCCCCTGCCGCAATCACCGCCAGCAGCAAAATGGCCGTGTTCTCGCTGGTCGGGCTCATGACCCGCAGCGCGGTACGCAGCACCAGTGCCAGCACAGCAGCGACCACCACTGACAGCCCCAGCACCACCAGCACCGGGTAAAACGAGGTACCGATAGGAATGCTGGACATGACTTTTTCACCCCGAGACATCATGCCTGCGCTGGCGCTGCACAGCGTCAGTGCATACAGCGTACTGAGCGTTGACAGCACCATGGCACGCTCGCTGACCGGGCCTGAGGCGCGCGTGTCTGTCAGCACCCGCGCCAGCACGGCGGGCGATGCAGCCACCGAGAGCATGGCAAGAGGCTGGGCCACGGCATCGCGCACGCCCATCCACTGCATGGCCCAGTACACAGCGAACAGGGTCAGGCCTGACTCCAGCAGGCTTTGCACCAGCACCATCGGGTTGTGTTTGAACCAGCGCAGCGGGATGCGCCCACCCGCCTCAAACAGCACCACCGCAACCCCCAGCTCCAGCAAAAAGAGCCCAATACCTTGCAGTGGCCACACCGCGCCGGTGAACCCGGCAAAACCTGCCAGCGCGCCGATGACCGAGTAGCCAATGACTTTGGGCAAGCCCGCGATGCGCTGCACAAGATGGCCTGCTACGGCTGCCAAGGCCAGCAGCACCGACCACTGTACGGTGGCCAAGCCTGCCGATGGTTTGATCCACTCGGCCCAGATATTTAAAAGGTCTTGGGTCAAAAACGTCCCTCAAAGTTGTCTGTGAGGGTACTGGCGATCACGCCCTGGCTGTGTAGGACGGAGGCGTGACAGTCGTAACGGTCTGCAAAAAACCTTACAGATGCAAACTAGCGCGGCACAAAAAAGCTCCCGGGCGCATTGCGCCAGCGAGCCCAGATGGCACGGCTGATGCGCGCCCGATCGATCCCGCTCACGTTGTGGGCCTGCAGCGCCAGGCGAAACGCGCAGTAAAAACTGACGGATAAATTCAGCGCGCCAATCAGCGGAATCGAGGCGATGCACCACCAGACAAGCGGTTGCCTGAAAGCGTCGAGTCCCAGGGACGCGCCGGCCGCTGCCAACTGCCCGGCCGACAGCGTGACGTGGCGCGCCTCCAGCTCCAGGCCAAAGAACCCCGTGATGGGCGGGATCAAACCGAGCATGAAACCGAGTGAAATGTTTGACGCAAAGCCCGAAATATTCTCGCGTATGAAGCTAGACCAGCGCGCCGAGCGGGCCGTGCCCAGCACGCTTGTGAAGCGCGGGTTATACCGAATGGCAGAGTCCAGCCGGTGCAGTACAAACCAGTTTTCAAACCAGCCGGCCATCAGGCTTGACGCAAACAGAATCATGCCGGTAAACGCTGCCCACATCAGGGTAGGGCCGAGCAGGGTCAGCGTGTGAAGCACGTGCATGGCCTCCTTGGGGCTGATCATCGGGCGGCCAGCGACCAGCGTGATCAGCACATTGACCAGAAGCACGGCCGGGACCACCATCAGCACATTGCCAAACACGGCGGCCACCTGCGAGCGGACAAGGTGCGTCACTTCGTCAACAAAATCTTCAATCGCCTGTCCGCCTTCAATGTCCTTGAGTTTGGCTGCCATGGCGGGAGCCGTCATGGCGGGCTGCTTGGTGGCCAGTGTCAGGTGCAGCAGTTGAATCAGGATAAAGCTGGCCGCATACATCAAGCCTGCGCCAAAGCCGCTCCAGAACGCTGACAAGCCCATGGCTACGATTGCAAACTTTAGCCCTGTAGTTAATGCCGTGACAGCACCCCCACCCATTGCCTTGCCAAGCATTTGGCGGTATTCATTTTTGTCGCGGGTGATGTAGTGCTCGCCCGTCTCAGCGCTGCGCTCGGCCATCTTGGCTGACAGCAGGGTGGAGTTGGCGCTGATCAGAGCTCCTATGCTTTTGCTGCCCAGCCCAATCGTGACGCGGCGCGCGAGCAGTTTGGCGGCGGCTTGCGCCGGCTTGTCTGATGTCAAGGTGTCCAGCAGCTCACGCACCCGAACGATGCGTTCGCGAAGTTGCCTCAGCATGAAGACCATGCCGACCGATATGCCGTTGTCCTCCAGGTGGGTGTACACGCCGTTGACGGCCTGGCGACAGGTCTCCAGCCGGGCGCGCAGTTGGGCAATGGCGGCTTTGAGTTCGTCCTGTCCTTGCTGGGGGTCAAAAAAGATCTGCCGCAGCTCGGCCAGGTCGGTTGACAGTGGGTGAAACGCACGGTCATCGTCGTTGCCCCGGTCCATGCGCAGGCGCAGCTCGGGCGCAAAACCGGTGGCGCGAATTTGCGCCGTGCAGTAGGTCAGCGCGTCCATCAGGGCGTGCTGCCAGGCCAGTGTGTCGGTTGGCGCATTGCCAGAGAGCAAGGCGGTCAGTTCCTCCATCTGTGCATCAGGAATGGCCGCCAGCCACTGCGCATCAAAGCGTGTGGGCGCCACCAGCGGAAACAGCTCAGCTGCGTTAATCGTTTCTGGCGTGCCCGGCAGTATCTTGCGGCGCAGGCGTTCGGTCAGTTCGCTGACAAAAGCGGTGCGCGGTGCAAAACCAAAATCTGCCAGCAGCGTGGTCACATCCACCGTCTTTAAGAGGACTTGCCACCAGGCTTTCAGACGCACTTCAAGCTCGGGCTGCGCCTGCACGGCGTCGATGAAGGCCTGCAGCCGCGCGAGTGTGCCGTCTACCGAGCTTTCATCGCCGCGCAGCCAGTCAAACAGCGCAATCGCCCAGATGTGGCGTGCCGCCAGGTGGGCGTCGGGGTCGAGGGCTGCCAGCAGCGAACGCAGGTCTTTCATGCTTAATGAAGGGTGCGGCCTGTCGGTGTGTTGCTGCCGTCACTGCCGCTGGCTTCCAGCACAAACATGGGGATCAGCGCCTCAAAGCGTTCGCCGTCTTCAGCCACGCAAAAGTAAGTGCCGTGCATCGCGCCGGTAGGCGTGCGCAGCCGTGAGCCACTGCTGTACTGGAACGACTCACCCGGCTTGAGCAGCGGCTGGTGGCCCACCACGCCCAGGCCCTTGACTTCTTCAACATGACCATTGGCGTCCACGATTTCCCAGTGGCGCGAGATCAATTGTGCTGTGACTCGACCTGTGTTGGTGATGGTCACCGTGTAGGCAAACCCATAAATACTGTCGTCTGGGGACGATTGCTGGGGAATGTACTGCGGCACGACGGCGCAACTGAACTGGTACTTGGGGTTTTGAGGCATGAGGCTTAGGTGGAACGCAAATCCATAAATTCATCAATAATCGCCATGTTAAACGCCGCCAGAGTCAGTCGTTACATGCTGCGACAATCTTCATATGCCTTCATCAAATTCCATTTACCGCATCGCCCCGTCCATTTTGTCTGCCGACTTTGCCCGGCTGGGGGATGAAGTCAAAGCCGTGATTGCGGCTGGCGCGGACTGGATTCACTTTGATGTGATGGACAACCATTACGTACCTAACCTCACGTTTGGCCCCATGATTTGCCAGGCGCTCAGGCCGCACGCCAAAAAAGCAGACGGCTCAGCCGTGCCCATTGACGTGCATCTGATGGTGCAACCCGTCGATGCGCTGGCCGCAGCATTTGCCGACGCAGGCGCAGACCTCATCAGCTTTCATCCTGACGCATCCGGCCACGTGCACCGCAGCATTCAGGCCATCAAGTCCAAAGGCTGCAAGGCCGGCCTGGTGTTCAACCCCGCTGCACCGATGGATGTGCTCGACTGGGTGATCGATGACATTGACCTGATTCTGATCATGAGCGTCAACCCCGGCTTTGGTGGACAGTCCTTCATCGACAGTGCCCTGCGCAAGATTGAAGACGCCCGCAAACGCATCGACGCATGCGGCAAAGATATTCGGCTGGAGGTAGATGGGGGTATCAAAACCGACAACATCGCGCGCGTTGCGGCGGCAGGTGCAGACACCTTTGTGGCGGGCAGCGCCATTTTTGGCAAGCCGGACTACAAAAGCGTCGTTGATGCAATGCGTGCGGCGTTAGCAAAGTAAACGAGAGCGTTTGAGCGGTGGAATTTGACGCAGCCATCATCGATCTAGACGGCACCATGGTCGACACCATGGGTGACTTTGTGGTGGCCGTCAACCTGATGCTGCATGACTTGGGCCTTGAGCCGGTTGACCGGGCTGTGGTGGCGCTGCGTGTCGGCAAGGGCTCTGAAAACCTTGTCAAATCCGTGCTAAACCATATTCTAGACCAATCAATACATGCGCCAGCAGCTCCTGAAAAAATAGCAAATTTTGAACATACCCTGAACCTGTACCAGCAGCATTACCGCGCCATCAATGGCTTGCATGCTCAGGTGTATCCGGGCGTGGTCGAAGGTTTGAGGGCTATGCAGAAGGCCGGTATCCAGCTGGCTTGCCTGACCAACAAGCCGGTTGGCTTTGCGCGCGAGCTGCTCAGGCTCAAGGGGCTGGACGGGTTTTTCAGCCAGGTGTTTGGTGGCGATTCGTTTGCTGCCAAAAAGCCCGACGCGCTGCCAGTGCTTAAAACCTGCGAGGTTTTGGGCACGCTACCCGCGCAAACCTTGATGGTGGGCGACTCCAGCAACGACGCCCAGGCCGCCCGAGCTGCGGGCTGCCCGGTGTTGCTGGTGACCTATGGCTACAACCATGGCGAGCCGATTCGCAACGTGGATGCGGACGGCTGTCTTGACTCGCTGGCCGACCTGCCCACACCGCTTTCGCTGCGAGCAGGCTCAGGCCGGTTTGCCTAGCAACGCATCTTTCAGCCTGTAATCTGCCGGGTTCGGTCCCAGCCAGATGCGCATCAGGGCTGCGTAAAACTCTGGCTCTTTGAAGGGCTCGCCTTGCGGCTTGCCTTTGACGGTGATGATGGTGCCTGTGCCCGGAACCCAGTCGATGGTGAAGTTTTCACCTGCCAGCATCTTCTTCTGGTCTGAAAAAATCTGCCCCATTTTGATCAGGCCGGGAATGAGCCTGGACATTTCACTTTTTGGGGAGTTATCTTCAAAACCCTTGGTGAAGGCCTTGCCCAGTTCATTCGAGTCAATATCACGCAGCAGCGTGATGCTGATGCGCTTGGGGCCGGGTGCGGCCAGCAGCTCTTCAGGTGTTGCCACTTTTTTGCCGGTGTACAGGCCGGCAGCGTAGACCTTGAAAACGGCTTTGTAGCGGACACCTGCGCCGTTCAAGGGCAACTTGCTGCCCTGCACGTCTTGCACGTCCTCTATTTTGATACCACCCACGTCAACCGTCGCTGCCAGCACGCCCGCTGACAGCACCATAGCCGTCAGGCCAGCCACGCAATGTTTGATAAAAGCCATGTTTGTCTCCATAAACGTTTACATAATAGAACGGTCGTACTATTTCGTGTCCCGATTCTGAAGGTTCGATTCCAAAGCCGCAATAGGGTTTGCGCGGGGCAGGGCTGTAAAGGTGCGTTTGATACACTTCAGGCCATGCAACCGCAGCGCATCATTCGCAACGGCCAGCCAGGTCCTTCAGACCGGGGAGCCTGGCTATGGCGAGGCTCAAGCTTTAACAGTTGAGAAGCCGCGCCCAAGCCTTTGATCGGCTTCAGGCGTATTGAATGAACCGGGGGTCACACACAAGCAGCTGTGACTTCCTTGCGAAGGACTCCATCGTGATGACAGAACTTGAATTTAAAAGCCTGGCTGGTCAGGGCTACAACCGCATTCCGCTGATGCTGGAGGCGTTTGCCGACCTGGAAACACCACTGTCGCTGTACTTGAAACTCGCGTTTGCCAAAGACCAGGGGCGATACAGTTTTTTGCTGGAATCAGTTGTGGGTGGCGAGCGTTTTGGCCGTTACAGCTTCATCGGCCTGCCCGCCCGCACGCTGGTGCGCGCCTCTGGCTTTGGCCTCGAAGCGGTCACCGAAGTCGTCAGCGACGGCATCGTGGTTGAAACTTCAAGAAAAAACCCGCTGGATTTCATCAGTGACTATCAAAAGCGTTTCAAGGTGGCTCTGCGCCCCGGCCTGCCGCGCTTTTGCGGTGGGCTGGCAGGCTATTTTGGCTACGACGCGGTGCGATACATCGAGAAGAAGCTCGAAAAATCATGCCCACCTGACTCGCTGGGCTGCCCCGACATCCTGCTGCTGCAGTGCGAAGAGCTGGCAGTGATTGACAACCTGTCGGGCAAGCTTTACATGATTGTGTACGCCGACCCCAAGCTGCCCGAAGCCTACGCCAACGCCAAAAAGCGCCTGCGTGAACTGAAAGAGCAGCTCAAGTATTCGGTCAGCGCGCCAGTTGTCAAGCCCAGCCAGGGCTACCCGGCAGAACGCGACTTTGCCAAGGCAGACTACATCGCTGCGGTTGAAAAAGCCAAGCGGATGATTGAAGCGGGCGACTTCATGCAGGTGCAGGTGGGCCAGCGGATTAAAAAGCGCTATACCGAATCACCCCTGAGCTTGTACCGCGCACTTCGCTCACTGAACCCATCGCCGTACATGTATTACTACCATTTTGGTGATTTTCACGTGGTGGGGGCTTCGCCTGAGATTTTGGTGAGGCAAGAACTGGTTGAAGGTGGTCAAAAAGTCACGATTCGCCCACTGGCAGGCACGCGTCCACGCGCCTCCTCGCCCGAAGCCGACAAAGCCGTTGAACAGGAACTCGTCAACGACCCCAAAGAGCGGGCTGAGCACGTCATGCTGATTGATCTGGCGCGCAACGACATTGGCCGTATTGCCAAAATCGGCACAGTCAAGGTCACTGAGGCCTTTGCTGTCGAACGCTACAGCCACGTGATGCACATCGTCAGCAACGTGGAAGGCGCGCTGCTGGACGGCATGTCGGGCATGGACGTGCTCAAGGCCACCTTCCCGGCAGGCACACTGAGCGGCGCACCCAAGGTGCACGCGATGGAAGTGATTGACCAGTTGGAGCCCACCAAGCGTGGCCTGTACGGCGGCGCGTGCGGCTACCTCAGCTATTCAGGCGACATGGACGTGGCCATCACCATCCGCACCGGCATCATCAAAGATCAAGTGTTGTACGTGCAGGCAGCAGCAGGCGTGGTGGCTGATTCTGTGCCCGAGCTTGAATGGAAAGAAACCGAAGCCAAGGCCCGGGCGCTGCTGAGGGCCGCAGAGCTGGTCGAAGAAGGGCTGGAGTGAACACCATGAGCCAAAAAATCAAACTGTTGATGATCGACAACTACGACAGCTTCACCTACAACATCGTCCAGTATTTTGGCGAACTGGGGGCTGAAGTTGAAGTGTTTCGCAATGACGAAATCACCCTTGAGCAAATCGCAGCCAGGCAGCCAGACCGTTTGGTCATATCCCCCGGCCCATGCTCGCCGCTGGAGGCTGGCATTTCAGTCGCCGCCATTCAGCACTTTGCCGGCAAGCTGCCTATGCTTGGCGTTTGCCTGGGCCACCAGTCCATTGGTGCCGCGTTTGGCGGCAACATCATTCGCGCAAAAGAGCTGATGCACGGCAAAACCAGTGTCATCACCACATCATCCCAAGCCAGGCAGCGCGGCGTGTTTGCTGACTTGCCCAAGCAGTTCACCGTCAACCGCTACCATTCGCTGGCGATTGAGAAGTCGTCTTGCCCAGATGTGCTGGAAGTCACAGCCTGGACGGACGACGGCGAGATCATGGGTGTGCGCCACAAGTCGCTGCCGATTGAGGGCGTGCAGTTTCATCCGGAATCAATACTGACCGAGCATGGTCACGCCATGTTGAAGAATTTTCTGGTTTCATCGATCTGAGTGTCTGCTATTATTTCAGTAGCTGCTTGCGCATATATTCATTGGGCTGGAGCCCGATTTAATACCTAAAAACAGCGTTTTTCGAGCTTTTTGGAGCACTTTTATGCCAAATTCACACAAAATCACCGCCAGCGAGGCCCTGCAGCGCACCATTGAGCACCGCGAGATCTTTCACGACGAAATGCTGCACCTGATGCGCCTCATCATGGGCGGCGAGATGTCGCCTGTCATGATGGCTGCACTCATCACCGGGCTGCGCGTCAAGAAGGAAACCATTGGCGAGATTACCGCTGCCGCGCAGGTGATGCGCGAGTTTTCGACCAAGGTCAATGTAGCGGACAAAACGCATCTGGTCGATATTGTGGGCACTGGCGGCGACGGCTCGCACACCTTCAATATCTCGACGTGCTCGATGTTTGTCGCGGCAGCGGCCGGTGCCAAGGTCAGCAAGCACGGCGGCAGAAGCGTCAGCAGCAAGTCGGGAAGCGCCGACGTGATGGAGGCGCTCGGCATCAGCATCAATTTGTCCCCTGAAGCGATTGCGCGGTGTATTAATGAGGTAGGGATCGGCTTCATGTTCGCCCCCAGCCATCACCCCGCCATGAAGGCCGTGGCGCCGATTCGCAAAGAACTGGGTGTGCGGACCATTTTCAACATCCTTGGTCCCCTGACCAACCCGGCCAGCGCCCCCAATATTTTGATGGGCGTGTTTCACTCAGACCTGGTGGGTATTCAAATTCGAGCGCTGCAGCGCCTGGGCGCAGAGCATGCGCTGGTGGTGTACGGCAAGGACGGGCTGGACGAGATCAGCCTGGGTGCGGCCACAGTGGTGGGCGAGCTGAAGAACGGTGAAATTACCGAATACGAGATTCACCCGGAGGACTTTGGCTTCACCATGTCCAGCTCCAGGGCACTGCGGGTTGAAACGCCCGAGCAGTCCAAAGCCATGCTGCTGGGCGTACTTGACAACCAGCCGGGTGCCGCGCGCGACATCGTGATCTTGAACGCCGGTGCGGCGCTGTACGCGGCCAACGTGGCGGGCTCGATGAAAGAAGGCATTGACAAGGCACGGGCGGTGCTGGCATCCGGGGCGGCGAAGGCTCGCCTTCAACAACTGATTTCCATGACTCAACTATTGGCGAATTGAACACCATGTCTGACATCCTCGACAAAATCATCACCGTCAAGCGCGAAGAGCTCGCCGCTCTGATCCGGCAAAAACCGTTGTCGGCCATGCGGGCTGACGCGGAATCGCGGGTTTTAACACGCGATTTTGTGGGGGCGCTGCGCAGCAAAATCGCTGCGGGCAAGCCGGCCGTGATTGCTGAGGTCAAAAAGGCCAGCCCGTCCAAAGGTGTGCTGCGGTCTGACTTTATTCCAGCCGATATTGCACAAAGTTATGCTGAGTTTGGTGCTGCTTGTTTGTCAGTGCTCACTGACAAACAGTTTTTTCAGGGCAGTATCGAGTATTTCAAGCAAGCGCGTGCTTCATGCGGTCTGCCCGCGCTGCGCAAAGACTTCATGATTGATCCGTACCAGATTTACGAGTCACGCGTGATGGGCGCGGACTGCATTTTGCTGATTGCAGCCTGCCTGGACGATGCGCAAATGAAGGACATGGAGGCCGTGGCGATGGCGCTCGACATGGCGGTTCTGGTCGAGGTGCATGACGCTGCGGAGCTTGAGCGCGGCCTGAAATTGAAAACGCCCCTGATCGGCATCAACAACCGCAACTTGAAAACCTTTGAGGTTTCGTTGGACACCACTCTTGGGCTGTTGAGCCACGTACCCGAAGGCCGCCTGGTGGTGACCGAATCCGGCATTTCCAAGGCTGCAGACGTCAAGCGCCTGCGCGATGCCAACGTCCATGCATTTTTGGTGGGTGAGGCCTTTATGCGGGCCGAAGACCCGGGTGTGGCGCTTGACGCGCTGTTTGGGGCGTAGAAATGAGTGGCGCCAGTCAGATGCTGTCGGCCGACCCCTCGGCATGGCCCGTGGCACCTGGTTGGCGCGCTTTGACGGACGACTTCTTTGCCAGTCCTGTAGGTGTTGGCCTCCTTGCATTTTTGGTTGAGCGGTTGGAGGCCCATGCCGTGATTTTCCCGCCGCAACCGCTGCGTGCACTGGCTTTGACCCCGCCCGATTCAGTGCGGGTGGTGATTTTGGGTCAAGATCCATACCACGGTCGTGGCCAGGCCGAGGGGCTGGCCTTTTCAGTGGCACCGGGAACGCCGGTGCCGCCCTCCTTGCGCAATATCTTCAAGGAAATTCAACGCGATCTTGGCACCCCGCCGCCCGCCTTTCCAGTGCCTGGCGGAAGCCTGGTCAAGTGGGCTGAAAACGGCGTGCTGCTGCTCAACACCTGCCTGACGGTGGAGGAGGGTCAGCCAGCCATTCATGCCAAGCGCGGCTGGGAGCAACTGACGGATGCGGTCATCCGGCACGTGTCAACGCATCAAAGAAACGTCGTTTTTATGCTCTGGGGTGCACACGCCCAAGGCAAGCGGCATCTCATTGATGCGGGTCGCCACAAAATCCTGCTGGCCAATCACCCCTCTCCCTTGTCGGCATTGCGTCCACCCCTGCCGTTTATCGGCTGCGGACATTTTTCTGTGTCGCGTGAGTGGCGGCAACTGCATCAGCGGCCTTGAGGGCTTTCAAAACACTGGCTGAAGACTGCAAAAACATGGCATAATCCGTGGTTCTCTTGAATGGATGGGTGTCCGAGTGGCTAAAGGAGGCAGACTGTAAATCTGCTCGCTAACGCGTACGCTGGTTCGAATCCAGCCTCATCCACCAGTAAGTTGATTTTCAAGTGAATTTGTAGAGCTGCGCGGAAGAACACGCGGGAGTAGTTCAATGGTAGAACCCTAGCCTTCCAAGCTAATGACGCGGGTTCGATTCCCGTCTCCCGCTCCATGCCGTGGAGTGGACTGCAGATTGAGCGTAGTTGAGTGGCGCAGCTGAATTGCCTGGTTAGGGCGCAGTCGAAGCGCAAGAATTTTGAAGTGATTTTGAGAAGAATTTGGCCCATTTGGCTCAGTGGCAGAGCACTCCCTTGGTAAGGGAGAGGTCCCGGGTCCGATTCCCGGAATGGGCACCAGTTTTGATGTAGCGCCTGATGGCGTTGCGCTGGTTTGATTTGATGTTATTTGGTGTTTATTTCTACATAAATTTCTGGAGTTTGGAAAATGGCAAAAGGCAAATTTGAGCGGACCAAACCGCACGTCAACGTCGGCACGATTGGCCACGTCGACCACGGCAAGACCACCCTGACCGCAGCAATCACCACTGTGTTGGCAGCCAAGTTCGGCGGCGAAGCCAAAGGCT
>JANNYZ010000183.1:0-6615 GCA_031410335.1 Polaromonas sp.
CCGCTGGGCCGCAATGGTGGGGTCCAGCTGGCGTACGGCACCCGCAGCCGCATTGCGCGGGTTGACAAAGGTTTTTTCGCCTTTGATGCCCTGGGCGATCCTGGCACGCTGACGCTCGTTGAGCGCTTCAAAATCGTCACGACGCATGTAGACCTCGCCGCGCACTTCCAGCACTGCAGGCGCATCGTGGGGCAGCCGAAGGGGAATCTGTTTGATCGTCCGGATGTTCTGCGTGACGTCTTCACCGGTTTCGCCATCACCGCGCGTGGCCGCTTGCACCAGTACGCCATCCTCATAACGCAGGCTCATCGCCAGACCGTCAAACTTCAGTTCTGTCACGTATTCGACGGGTGGGTCACTTTCCGTCAAACCCAGTTCTTTGCGTACGCGGGTGTCGAAGTTTTGTGCGCCAGTGGCTTCGGTATCCGTTTCAGTACGAATACTGAGCATGGGCACTTTGTGGTGCACACTGGCAAACGCGTCAAGCGCCTTGCCGCCGACGCGCTGGGTAGGCGAATCGGGGCTTGAGAGTTCAGGGTGCTGGAATTCCAGCGCTTGCAGTTCCTTGAACAGCTGGTCGTATTCTGCATCGGGAATCGATGGCTCGTCGAGCACGTAGTAGCTGTGGGCGTGTTCATGCAGCAGCTTGTGGAGTTGCCGCATGCGTTCTGCCGCAGTGGCAGGCGGCCCTGAAGGCGCGCTGCTGAAGAGGTCGTCAGTCACAGTGCCTAGCTGAAAAGCCGCCGCGCCAGGCCAGATCCCGCCGACAAATCGCGTTCATCCAGCGTGTCGTACAGCTGCTCCAGCTCGCTGCCAATCACGTCCATTGCTGCTGGAGCAATCAGGTTGCCGTTGTCATCCATCACCACACCGCCCATGCTGCTGGCCAGGGCCGCCGCCGATTCGCGCATGCGCACGAAGGGTTGTTCCTTCCGCGGGACTTGCGGAACGTCCAGTGACAGTGTCACTTCGCGCAGAGCGGTTTGTTCGGGGTCTTCTGCCATGGCGGCCTGGGTGTCAAACGCCAGACCGAGCAGTGGCGCACCGCCTCGCTCCGTAGAAGGCAGCACCATGCGGCCCGGAATCGACCCTGCCACAAAACCCAGTCGGGCGGCGTTTTGCGCCACGTAGCCTGGGCTCCACGCCGTGCTTGCAGCGCGCAAGGTAAAACTGAGTTGCGCATCATGCGCACTGGCAAACTGGTCCAGTTCACGGGCTCTGGCGACTTCATCGAGCATTTCCGGAAACTCCGGTTCGCCACCCAGAGCGTCGGCGAAAGCTTGCGTCTTCATGACGAATTCTGAATATTCGATCTGGTTCAGTGCGCCCAGTCGATTGGCCAACTGCACGCCGCACTGAAAAGCGCTGTAGCGCTGACCTGCGATCGGCAATTCCCACACTGTGGTGACCGTGTTCAGTCCTTCTACGCCAAATGGTTTGCTGCCCGCGCGGCGGGTTGCCGGCATCGCAGCCAGTGCCGCTTCGCCTGACACCTCCTCGTCGATAGCGACAGGGGCAATCACGTCAATCAACGCGTCCAGTCCTGGCTTTTTATCTATCGCCATCAGGCTGGCCAGGTTGCTCAGGGAGCCCGAGCTTGAATCACCATCAAAGCTGGGGTCCTGTCGTTCAGCCAACTCACCAGTGCGCGTCTGGGTGAGCGATTCGTCTGGAGGCGCTTCCGACGTTGCCAGTTTGGGCTGGTTTTTACGGGCAGACCAGGCGCTGTGCGCGACCACAGCCGCCAGTACCACCCCCCCGGCTATGGCTAGGCCAATCTGTAAATTGCTCATGAAATGAAGCCCCCACGTTCGTCCACTGCGTGTGACTTTCTGCCCCCCGGGGGGGCGCATTTTTTCTTGGGGCGGCCCGGCGAAAAAATTCTATTTTCCATAATCATGCGGCTTCTGCAAAGCCAAGGGCGGCTTCCATATCGACCGCCACAATGCGCGACACGCCCTGCTCCTGCATGGTCACGCCAATCAGCTGCTCTGCCATTTCCATGGCAATCTTGTTGTGACTGATGAACAAAAACTGGGTTTCCTTGCTCATTGATTTGACCAGCTTGGCGTAGCGCTCGGTGTTGGCATCGTCCAGCGGCGCATCGACCTCGTCCAGCAGGCAAAACGGCGCCGGGTTCAACTGAAAAATGGCAAAAACGAGCGCAATCGCAGTGAGTGCTTTTTCGCCGCCCGACAACAAGGCAATGCTCTGGTTTTTCTTGCCAGGTGGCTGGGCAATCACCTGTACGCCTGAGTCAAGGATTTCTTCACCCGTCATTTTCAGCTGGGCGTTGCCGCCGCCAAACAACTCGGGGAACATGCGGCCAAACTGCTCGTTAACCTTGTCAAAGGTGCTGCCCAACAGATCCCGGGTTTCAGCATCGATTTTTTTGATGGCATCTTCCAGCGTTGTCATGGCCTCGTTCAAATCGGCTGACTGCGCGTCCAGAAACTGCTTGCGTTCGCTGGCGGTGGCCAGCTCGTCCAGCGCGGCCAGGTTCACCGCGCCGAGCGATGCAATCTCACGGTTGATGCGGTCAATCTCGCCCTGCAGGCCCGCAATACGCACGTTGCCCTGCTCAACAGACAGCGTCAGTGCAGCCATGTCGGCCTGCGCATCGGCCAACAATTGCTCGTATTGCTCAAAGCCCAGACGAGCGGCCTGCTCTTTCAATTGAAACTCGGTAATGCGCTGGCGCAGCGGGTCAAGCTCGCGCTCAAGTGCGAGTCGCCTTTCATCACTTGCCCGCAGCTTGGTCGTCAGGTCGTCGTACTGACTGCGTTTGGCACCGAGGTCGGCTTCGCGCTCCAGCTTCACGCTCAGCGCCGCTTGAAGACCGGCTTGTGCGGCGACATCTGTCAGGCGCGAAAGTTCTTCTTCTGCACGCGCTTTTTCTTGCGCTATGGTGTCTGCCTGCTGGGCGGCAATCTGAATCGACCGGGCCAGCTCATCGCGCCGCGCCGTCAAGGCTCGAAGCGCAAATTGCGCTTCCTGGCTTTGCCGCTCCAGCGCGCGCTGCTGTTCGCGCGACTCATTGAGCTTGCGCTCGACCTCCATCACACGGTCGTCAAACTGCGCATGCCGCTCCTGGCTGTCGGCCAGCTGCATATCGAGTTCTTCAAAGCGGCCTTCAGCGGTGACTTTGCGTTCTTCGAGCTCACCGAGTTGGGCTTCAATTTCGCTCATGTCGAGCTGAATCTGCTCACTACGGGCCCGGGTTTGTTCAGCCAGTTGGTTCAGTCGCAGCAGTTCGACCTGCAACTCGTGGGCCCGGCTTTGACCATCTGCGGCTTCACGGCGGGCCGTGGCCAGTCGCTGCGCAGCGTCCTGGTACACAGACTCAGCGCGCATTGACGCACTGCGTGCCTCGTCACTGATCAAAATTTGTGCTTTGAGCTGCTTGTCGAGGTTTTCAATCTCCTGCGCACGGCCCAGCAGGCCGGCCTGTTCAGAGTCCTGTGCATAAAAGCTGACACTGTGCAGGGTGACCGTGTGACCGCTTTTGATGTAAATCGCTTCGCCTGCCTGCAGCTTGTCGCGCGCGGCCAGGGCGTCGTCCAGGCTTGCCGCTGTGTAGCAGCCATGCAGCCAGTCGCCAAGCAGCGTCGACTGGCCCGCATCATTCAAGCGCAGCAATTCGGCCAAAGGTTTCAGGCTGATGTGGGTTGATCTGGCAGGCGCAGCGCCAGCCGGGGGTGAATAAAACGACAGCTTGGCGGGTGGCGCGTCCTGGCCTTGCGTGCCTGCAAAGCCGCGCACCATGTCGAGCCTGCTGACTTCAAGGGCGCCCAGCCGCTCCCTGAGCGCGGCTTCCAGTGCGTTCTCCCAGCCTTGCTCAATGTGGATACGACTCCACAAGCCTTGCAAACCGTCCAGCCCGTGCTTGGCCAGCCAGGGTTTGAGCTTGCCATCGGTTTTAACCTTTTCTTGCAGCGCCTTCAGGGCATCAAGCTTGGCCGACAACTCAGCGCGCTTGGCTGATTCAGTGTTAACGGCGAGTTGCTTGCTGCGCCGGTCTTCATCAAGCTGCGGCACGCTGTCTGTCAGTTCATGCAGACGGGCTTCGGCTTCAAGTTGTGACTCTTGCGCGGCCTCAAACTGGCTGGTCAGGTTGACCAGCCGCGCTTCATCAGGGGCATTCAGTGCATTGCGGTCACTGGTCAGCTTTTCAAGCCGAAGGCTCAGCGCGCGCGACTGCTCGCTGATGTTGCGCTGGTCAGCTGCCAGCACCTGGATCTGCTGCTGCACCTGGGCCACGCCAGTGCGCTGTTCGTTGGCTTTGGCCTGGGCGCTGCGCAGGGCTTCTTCAAGTGCCGGCAATTGGGCCTGCTGCTCCTCGCTTTGTGCGGCCAGCAGTTCGGCTTTTTCTTCGCCCTCAACAGTCAACGCGGCCAGGTTTTCCGTTTCAACCGCCGCATCGTCCTTGCGCGTGGCCCATTGCGCCGTTTGCTCTTTGAGCTGCGCCAAGCGCTGCTCTACCCGCACACGGCCGTCCACCACAAAGCGGATCTCAGCCTCCAGTCGGCCCACTTCACTGCTAGCCTCATACAGCTTGCCTTGCGCCTGGTTAACGTGGTCACCCGCGGCGTAATGCGCCTGCCGAATGGTCTCCAGGTCGGCTTCGATGTGGCGCAAATCCGCGACTCGGCTTTCAAGCTCGTTGACCGCTTTTTCAGCGCCTTCCTTGATCTTGGTTTGTTCGGCTTGCGCATCAAGCCTCTTCAAAAACCAAAGTTGCTGCTGCTTGAGCGTGCCGTCAGCCTGCAAGGCGTTATAGCGTTTGGCCACCTCGGCCTGCTTTTCGAGGCGTTGCAAGTTGGCGTTCAGCTCGCGCAATATGTCTTCCACCCGTGTCAGGTTTTCACGCGTGTCAGACAGGCGGTTGGCGGTCTCGCGGCGGCGTTCCTTGTATTTGGACACACCTGCGGCTTCTTCGAGGAACAGGCGCAGCTCTTCGGGTTTGGACTCAATGATGCGGCTGATCGTGCCCTGGCCAATGATGGCGTAGGCCCTTGGCCCCAGGCCAGTGCCCAAAAACACGTCTTGCACGTCGCGGCGGCGCACTGGCTGGTTGTTGATGTAGTAGCTGGAGGTGCCATCGCGGGTCAACACACGTTTGACGGCAATCTCGACAAATTGACCCCACTGGCCACCGGCACGGTGGTCGGCGTTGTCAAACACCAGCTCGATGCTGGAGCGGCTGGCGGGCTTGCGGGTGGTGGTGCCGTTAAAAATAACGTCCTGCATCGACTCACCGCGCAGTTCTGACGCCTTGCTTTCCCCCAGCACCCAGCGCACCGCGTCCATGATGTTGGACTTGCCGCAACCGTTGGGCCCCACCACGCCCACCAGCTGACCGGGCAGGACAAAGTTGGTCGGCTCGGCAAACGACTTGAAACCGGAAAGCTTGATGGAGTTAAGACGCAAAAGGCAACCCGTATTGATGAAGTAAGCTGTTGATCTATAAGGCTTTTATCGCTCGCAAGGCAAGCAGCCCGAAAAATCACGAGTTTCAATGTTACCCGAGGCGGCGTGGGCCAAAAACGGGCGGTAACTTACTTTTTCAATTGCCTGAAAACCAATGCGATACCCAGCACGGCAATCACCACAAAACACACAAAGGACCAGTTGGCAATTGACAGGCCCAAAAACGTCCAGTCGATTTTCGTGCAGTCGCCACTGCCTTTGAAAATCATCGGGATGGCGCGTTTGAGGGGAAAGGTTTCAATCATGCCATACAGGTCGCGCCCACAACTGGCAATTTCAGGCGGGTACCACTGCAAAAAGCTTTGTCGGGCAGCCACAAAAGCGCCCAGTCCAGACAACAGAACCATCAGGCCAGAACTTGCAACCAGCAAACCCTTGCGATGGGCAAAAGCGGTGATGCCCGCCACCATGGCCACCAGCACCAGCGCGTAACGCTGCACGATGCACATCGGGCAAGGCTCCAAGCCCACCACGTGCTGCAAATACAAGCCAAAAGCCAGCATAGCTATACAAGCGGCGCAAACCAGTGCCAAAACGCGGCGTGGCTGGTCTAAAACATTCAAAAACATGGGCAACCTCTTAATTTCGCTTCAGGCAGGTCTGCCTGAACTTGAATAAGCTCCAAGAATAAGCCAGACTACAACAGTCGCGCTTTGGCTGCCGCGTATTCACGCCGCAGTTGCGCCACATAGTCGGCAGTGCTTTGCACCTTGTCAATCGCGCCGATACCCTGGCCGCAGCCCCAGATGTCTTTCCAGGCCTTGGACTTGTCGCCGCCAAAGTTCATTTTGCTCGGGTCGCTAACGGGCAGGTTGTCGGGGTCCATGCCCGCAGCACGAATCGATGGGGCCAGGTAGTTGCCGTGGACTCCTGTGAACAGGTTGCTGTACACAATGTCGTCTGAATTGCTGTCCACAATGGCCTGTTTGTAGGCTTCGGAGGCGCGTGCTTCTTCGGTGGCGATGAAGGCCGAACCAATGTAGGCAAAATCGGCACCCATCGCTTGCGCCGCCAAAACAGCAGCGCCGGTGGAGATAGAGCCACTCAAGGCAATAGGACCATCAAACCATTGGCGTATCTCTTGAATCAGGGCGAACGGGCTCTTCACGCCGGCGTGGCCACCAG
>JANNYZ010000184.1:0-21762 GCA_031410335.1 Polaromonas sp.
GGCCTTGTGTTTGCCGCGTAAACGGAGAGCAACTTCGCTGGCTACTCGTCCGAGGACCTTGTCGGTCGCGTCAATCACAAACCACTCGTGCACCACGTCAGCGGGTTTTGCGCTGAAGGTTTTCATGAGTTTTCTCTTTAAAAGAAGGGTTTGGCGGGTTCTTTTCTGCGGTCGGCGTTCCTCTGATGGGAACCTCTTAGGCAGTAAACAAGCTTCGACGCGGAACCACAAATGCGCTGCGAAGTCCTCGATTATATGAAATATCAAGGGCTTACGTCAACATTCGGTGTCTGTACATGCGGTTTAGAGGCGAAAATAGTGCCATGTTTTCTTATCGACACGCTTTTCACGCCGGCAACCATGCCGATGTCCTCAAACACACCACGCTGATTGCGCTGTGCAAATACCTGTGCGGCAAAGACACCGCCCTGAGTGTGATCGACACCCACGCCGGTGCGGGGCTGTACCGGCTCGATGGCGACTACACCGAGACCAGTGGCGAGGCCAAAGACGGTGTTTTCAGGCTTTTTCAGGCATCAAATACGCCTTCAGACCAGCAGACACATGCGCCAGCAGCTCCTAAAAAAGGAGTTCCGAAGACACTCACATCAGACGACTTCTGCCCTGCCCTTCAAGATTACGCCGGTGTTTTGCGCGGCCTGAACCCGAAGTTTGCCGAGACTGGCGATAGCGCCCAGCTCAAGATCTACCCCGGCTCGCCCTTCATCACGCAGCAGTTCCTGGAAGGCCGCGACAAGCTCAAGCTATTTGAATTGCACCCAACTGACTTCAAGTCGCTGTCTGGCAACATCGCACAACTGGGCGCAGGCAGGCAGGTCAGCGTGGCCCGTGAAGATGGTTTTGAGTCCCTGAAAACCTATTTGCCACCCCCATCGCGCCGCGCCATGGTGTTTTGTGACCCGAGTTATGAAATGAAAAGCGACTACGCCCGCGTCAGCGCCTGCATGGTCGATGCCGTGAAGCGCTTTGCCACCGGTACTTACGTCGTCTGGTATCCGGTGATTCCCCGGCCAGAGGCGCATGACTTGCCGCGCAAGCTGAAAACGCTGGCCGTTAAAGCCTCAAGGCCCTGGTTGAATGCTGTTCTGACCGTCAAGTCGAGCAAGCTGACTACCGACGACGACGGCGACGTGGTCCGCCCCGGACTGCCCGCCAGCGGAATGTTCGTCATCAACCCACCGCACACACTCAAAGCGCAGTTGCAGTTAGCGCTGCCGCAGATGGTCGCGTTGCTGGGGCAAGACCGCAATGCCGGGTTTACGCTGGACAGTGGTGGCTAGTCCCCGTTAATACTTCAGAGCAACGCTCTTGCCCCAAAACACCCGATAAGCAAACACGGTATACCCCACGATCACGGGCAGCACCACACTGGCGCCAATCAAAATCACTTTTAGCGCTTCCGGCGAGCTGGCGGCCTGCCAGATGGTGATTTTGTCGATCACCAGCCATGGAAAGAGGCTGTAGGCCAAACCATAAAACGCCAGCAAAAACACACCGACGGTGGCCCCAAAGGGCACCCAGGCACCATACTCATTGCCCTGACCCAGCCGGGTCGGCAGGCGGTGCAGGCTACGGTACATCACGGCAAACAGAACCGCGGTTGCAGCCGGAATGGGCAGCAACAGAACAATGTTGGGAAATGAAAACCACTTTTCGAAAATGCGCGGGCTGACCAGCGGCGTGGCAATCGATATGGCAGCCACGCCCAAAACAGTAAACAGCAGGCTACGCTGCGCCCAGCGTACCGCCTGCAGTTGCAAGTCGCCCACGGTTTTCATGATCAGCCAGCCCGCACCGATCAGGCAATAAGCAGCCACCAGCGCCAGGCCAATCACCGCATTGAAAGCCGACGCCCACAGCGATGCGTCAAAGCCGGTGATCAGCGCGCCCAGCATGTAGCCCTGGCTCCAGCTGGCCAGCAGCGAACCGACAAAAAACAGACGGTTCCAGAGTGGCTTGAGCCCCGCCCGCGCCTTGACGCGAAAGTCAAACGACACACCCCGCAGCGTCAGCCCCAGCAGCATGAAAGCCACCGGCAAATAAAGCGCGCCCAAAATGGCACCGTGCGCCAGCGGAAACACGGTCAGCAAAATGCCAACACCCAGCACCAGCCAGGTTTCGTTCGCGTCCCAAAACGGGCCGATGCTGGCAATCATGGTGTCCTTGTCGTCCTCATTTGCGCCGCGCATCAGCACACCCACGCCCAGGTCGTAGCCGTCCAGAATCACGTAGGCCAGCATGCTCAGGCCCATGACCACCAGAAAAACAATCGGCATCCAGCCCGCAGCCTGCGTCAGGTCAGGCATCAGTCCGCTGGCAGCATCAAGCATTGGGAACACCTGCTTTTTCTGTGTAGTTCACCACGTTGAGCTGGTTTTCCAGAGGTGCGTCGTCACCGAAGGGCTTGTCGGCGTGCTTTTTGTGACGCGCCAGGTAAAACACCACTGAGATGTAGGCCATGATGAGTGCAGCATACATCGTCAGGTACAGCGCCAGACTCAATGCGATTTTGGGCGCGGGTACTTTGGATGCAGCCTCCAGCGTGGTCATCACACCGGTGACCAGCCAGGGCTGGCGGCCAATTTCTGTCACGTACCAGCCCGCCACCAGCGCCACCCAACCGGCAAACGTCATGCCGACCAGAATGCGGGCGTGCCAGACAGTGAGTTCGCGCTTTTCATTCCTCTTCCAGGGCTTTAACTGGAAGGCGCTCGCCCAACTCACCAAAAGCATCAGCATGCCAACACCCACCATGATGCGAAACGCCCAAAACACGGGTGCGACTGGTGGGTGTTTGCCCTTGAAGTCGTTCAGGCCTTTGACCTCACCGTCCAGGTCATGCGTCAGGTAAAGCGACGCGAGTTTTGGAATCGCGATCTCATATTTGTTGCTGCGGGTTTTTTCATCAGGCAACGCAAACAGCACCGCAGGCACGCCTTTTTGCGTCTCCCAAATGCCTTCCATCGCAGCCAGCTTGGCAGGCTGGTGCTCCATGGTGTTCAGGCCATGTGCGTCACCCGCAATGATTTGCAGGGGTATCAAAAACGCCGCCAGATAAACACCGGTTTTGATACCTGCCACCACCTCTGCACCGCGCTCGCTGCGCAGCCAGCGGTAGCTTGAAACACCCGCTATCAAAAACGCCACTGTCAAGCCCGATGCCAACATCATGTGGGTGAAGCGGTACGGAAACGACGGGTTGAAAATCACTTCCAGCCAGCTGGTGACATGCGCCTTGCCGTCAATCATTTCAAAACCGGCGGGCGTGTGCATCCACGAGTTCAGCGCCAAGATCCAGAAGGCCGACAGCGTGGTGCCGCCCGCCACCAGCAGCGTGGCGGTGGTGTGCATGCGCTCACTGACACGCTCGCGGCCGAACAGCATCACGCCCAGCATGGTGGCTTCCAGAAAAAATGCTGTCATCACCTCATAGGCCAGCAGCGGCCCGGCAATGTTGCCTACTTTTTCCATGTAGCCGGGCCAGTTGGTGCCAAACTGAAAGCTCATGGTGATGCCGCTGACCACGCCCAGGGCAAAAGTCAGCGCAAAAATTTTGACCCAGAACTGGTAAGCATCCATCCAGTGCTGCTGGCCGGTTTTGACAAAGCGCAGCTTGAAAAACAGCAGCACCCAGCCGAGCGAAATGCTGATCGTCGGGACCAGGATGTGAAAGGTGATGTTGGCCGCAAACTGGATACGGGCGAGCAGCAGGGCGTCGAGGTTTTCCATGGTCTTTTTGGTGTTGTGTTGGCTTGAGCCGGACTTGATTCAATCAGTTTGGGGACTTTTCGGCAAGAGAAGGTTCAGCGGGTGTCTTAAAACCCAGGCTGACGGCCATCTTGTCTTTGGCCTCCAGCAACTTGGCGACCTTGGCGCCCATCTTCATCAGGCTGGCCAGGGTGGCCGAATCCATCTTTTGCACATCGGCCAGCCAGCCGGTCATCAGCTCGATCAGTTCATGCATCTGCCGCATGCGCGCCTGGGCATGAACGTCGTCGCCCGTCACGCCTTCTTCCATCAGCGCCTCGCGAAGCATGGACAGGGTCGGGTCTATCTCGCGTTTGCGACGCTCTTCTGCCAGGGTGCGAAAGATGGCCCAGACGTCGTCGGGCGCGCGGAAATACTCGCGCCGGTCGTCGGGCAGGTGCTGCAAGCGCACCAGATTCCACGATTGCAGCTCTTTCAGGCCCATGCTGACATTGGAGCGAGAAAAAGCCAGCGCCTCGCCAATCTCGTCCGCATTCAGGGCTTTGGGGGAGACATACAGCAGCGCATATATCTGCCCTACGGTGCGGTTGATGCCCCAGCGGCTGCCCATTTCACCGAAGTGGAGGACGAAACGCTGGGTCAAAGGGGCAAGGTTCATGGCTACTTCTTCAATTTTCAGGAATTGCTGAAATTATAGGAAGTTTAAGATTTTCTTGCTTGGTCTGGACGATTGAGACGGCTTTTGGCCTGCTTTTTGCGCATTTTCTGCCTGATTTATAGGTCTTTTCGTGCATCAGGCCAATGGATACGTGCGCTAGCAGCTACTAAAATAATAGCGATTTGAGTTGATGGCTGCCTAACGCACCCTGGGCGGCAGTTGGGTTGGCTTGCGCCTTTTCACCCAAGGCAAGGGCACATCGACAACAGGCGTTGACTCAGGCACCAGCAGCACCACTTCCTTGAACCCCAGGCCAAGCATTCCCAAAGCGCTTGCAGCCGCCCTGCTCACATCAATCACCCGACTACGAACGAACGGGCCACGGTCAGTGATGCGTACGTCAACCTCACGGCCATTGACCAGACTGTGTACCCGTACCCAGGTGCCAAACGGCAACGTGCGATGGGCGGCGGTGAAGGCGTTCATGTCGTAGCGTTCGCCGCTGGCAGTGCGGCGGCCATGAAAACCGGGGCCATACCAGGACGCGCCGCCGCGTTCAAACTCGCGTGCAAACTCACCGGCCAGCAAAGCCGGGCGTGGCGCGTCGCTGGCTGGCTCGTCAGGCGGTACGTTGACCGGTGCAGTTGCCGAGTCGGGGCGGGCAGGCAGCGATGCGGCAGGCGGCTTGGCTGGCGGGGCGCCCATGCTGGAGGCAGGTGCTGTCTGCAGCTGCGGCGCCGTGTTGCAGGCGGCCAGCACGAACAGCGCAGTCGATGAAAAAGCCAACTTGAAAGCCAACTTGAAAGCCAACTTGAAAACCAGCTTGAAACAAGGCATGTTCAAGCGGCGCGCTTATTCAGATTCAAGAAGGTTCAAACCAGCTGGAGCCGCTTGCAAATCTCAACCGTGGGCCCCGCCTGGTTCATCGAATAAAAATGAATCCCGGGCACACCGCCATTGCGCAACTGGTCACACAGGTCGGTCGTCACGTCCAGCCCAAAGCTCTTGATGGACGCGGTGTCGTCACCAAAACCCTGCAGACGCAGGCGTATCCAGCGCGGGATTTCTGCACCGCAGGCATCCGAAAAGCGCATCAATTGGGTTGAGCTGGTGATCGGCATGATGCCGGGCACCACCGGCACATCCACACCCAGCTTGTACGCGTCGTCCACAAACCGGAAGTAGGCGTCGCTGTTGAAAAAATACTGGGTGATCGACGAATTGGCACCGGCCTTGACCTTGGCCACGTAAGCCTTCAGGTCGTCATCAGCCGATTTGGCCTGCGGATGCACCTCAGGGTAAGCGGCCACTTCGATGTGAAAGGCGTCGCCCGTCTCGGCGCGGATAAAAGCCACCAGGTCACTGGCGTAATGAAACTCACCGCCTGCGCCGTAGCCGCTGGGCAAGTCGCCTCGCAGCGCGACCAGGCGCTTGACGCCCATGGCCTGCAGGGTGGCGAGTTGCGCGCGTACCGTGGCCTTGGTGGCACCAACGCATGAAAAGTGGCTGGCAGCCATGAAGCCTTCGGCCAGAATTTCACTGACTGTGGCAAAGGTGCCCTCTTGCGTCGAACCACCTGCGCCGAAGGTGACGGAACAAAACTCGGGCTTCAGGGCGTAAAGCGCCTGACGCGTGGCGCGCAGCTTTTCGGCGCCTTCAGGCGTTTTGGGCGGAAAGAATTCAAAACTGATGGGAAGCTTGACGGAGGATGTCATGGCTGATGGCCCGAATAAAAAAGTTAATCGTCAGGCTGCGTTTTGTCGCGCTGCTTGCGGCGCGCCGGGCCGTGCTGGCCAGCGTGGGCTTCTTCAGAATCCTCGTGCGCAGCATGCAAGGCGCGAGTTTCGGCACGCGGTGTGCGCTTGACGGCTTTGCGCGGCGGCGCGGCTTGCAAAGGCTTGTCTTCCAAACCCGTGTCGCTGCCTTTTTGGCCGTGAATAAAAAACTCGCGGTTGCCGTCGCCACCTTCAATGCTGGAGGCCATCCAGCCGAGGACACTGACACCCAGTTCAGCGCAGCAGTCACGCAAGCGCTTTTCGACAAACTCAAAATGCGCCGCATCACGAACAATACCGCCCTTGCCAATCTGGCCAGGCTGCAATTCAAACTGCGGCTTGACCAGCATCAGCAGATGGCCGTCAGCCTTGAGCAGGCGCACCACCGCGGGCAGTACAAGCGTCAGTGAAATAAAGGACAGGTCGCCGGTCAGAAAATCGAAAACAGGATCGATGTCAGGGTCATTGTCTGCATCAAGATCCGTATCGGTGTCGTCTTCTGTTGAATAAGACTGCACGTAGGCGGCTACCAGGTCAGCGGCCGTCAACGACCGTGCATTGATGCCTTCCAGGCAGACCACCCGGTCATCTTCACGCATGCTGGCGTGCAACTGACCATGACCCACGTCCACGCCCACCACTTGAACAGCGCCGTGCTGGAGCAGGCAATCGGTAAAGCCGCCGGTCGACTGACCCACATCAAGGCAGCGCAGACCGGTCACGTCAAGCCCGGTGGCTTTCAACGCGCCTTCGAGCTTCAAGCCACCACGCGAGATGTATTTGGCCTCGGTGTTGTCAAGCACCTGCACTTCAGCCGCAGCGGGAATGTCATCACCGTTCTTGGCCACGCGCTTCCATGGGGCAGCGACCTCTGCCTCGTCCACCACCACACGCCACCGCACACCCGAGCCAATCAGACGCTGGGCCTGGGAGCGGGTGGTGGCAAAGCCGTGTTCGACGAGAAAGAGGTCAGCGCGCATGAATTTCTTTGGGGATAGCAGACCAAAAGCGTAGCGAGCGCCCGTCAGACAAGGCGCGGGTGGCTGCGAACCGGAGCGTACTGAAGGTACGTGAGGATTCGCAGACAGGCCCCGCAACGCAGTATCACGGGTACGCAGTAGCTTTTAATAGCGGTAAGCGTTGGCTTTGTATGGGCCGGCCTTCGACACACCAATGTAGGCGGCCTGATCATCACTCAGTTCGGTCAGCATGGCGCCGACTTTCTTCAGGTGCAAACGGGCAACTTTTTCATCGAGGTGCTTAGGCAACACATAAACCTCGCCAACCTTGTAGTCGTCTTGTTTCGTGAAGAGCTCGATCTGCGCGATCACCTGGTTTGCAAAACTGGTGGACATCACAAAGCTGGGGTGACCCGTGCCGCAACCCAAATTCACCAAACGGCCTTTGGCCAGCATGATGATGCGTTTGCCGTCCGGGAAAATCACGTGGTCGACTTGCGGCTTGATCTCTTCCCAAGTGCATTTTTCCAGCGACACGACGTCGATTTCGTTGTCGAAGTGACCAATGTTGCAGACGATAGCCTGGTCTTTCATGGCGGCCATGTGCTCATACGTGATGACGTTCTTGTTGCCGGTGGCGGACACAAAAATGTCGCACTTGTCGGCGGCGTATTCCATCGTGACGATCTTGTAGCCTTCCATCGCGGCTTGCAGGGCGTTGATCGGGTCAATCTCGGTGACCCACACCTGGGCGCTCAAGGCGCGCAGGGCTTGTGCAGAGCCCTTGCCCACGTCGCCATAACCGGCAACCACAGCCACTTTGCCGGCAATCATCACGTCGGTGGCGCGCTTGACCGCGTCAACCAGTGATTCGCGGCAGCCGTACAGGTTGTCGAACTTCGATTTCGTCACTGAATCGTTCACGTTGATGGCACGCAGTGCCAATGTGCCCTTGGCCGACATCTCGTTCAGGCGCAACACGCCTGTGGTGGTTTCTTCGGTCACGCCAATGATGTTCTTCAGGCGGCGGCTGTACCAGGTTGGGTCAATCGACAGCTTGGCCTTGATGGCGTTGAACAGGCAGATTTCTTCTTCGCTGCCAGGGTTGGCCAGCAGGGAGATATCAGTCTCAGCCTTGGTGCCCAGGTGCATCAGCAAGGTGGCATCGCCGCCGTCGTCCAGAATCATGTTCGGACCTTCTTCAGGGGTGCCTTTGGCGCCGCTGAATTCAAAAATGCGGTGGGTGTAGTCCCAGTAGTCGGCCAGGGTTTCGCCCTTGACGGCAAACACGGGGGTGCCCACAGCAGCCAGCGCGGCAGCGGCGTGATCTTGTGTCGAGAAAATATTGCATGACGCCCAACGCACTGATGCGCCCAAGGCCTGCAGCGTCTCGACCAACACGGCGGTTTGAATCGTCATGTGAATGGAACCCGTGATGCGGGCACCTGCCAGGGGTTGGTCTTTGGCAAACTCGTGGCGGATGGCCATCAGGCCAGGCATTTCGGTTTCAGCAACTTTGATTTCTTTGCGGCCCCAGGCAGCCAAAGAAAGATCAGCAATCACGTAATCAGTGAATGCGGCAACAGGTTTAAGGACAGCGTTCATACGGTTCTCCAAAATCAAAAAATGAGATCAAACATCAATTGGGCAAAATGGCCACGTGCGCAAAGCTGAAATGTCTGGAGAGTTTGAAAACTCACCCGGCTGAAAAGCTTTGCGGGTGAGCGTGGTTGCAAGGATAAATCTTGAGCCTAATCCACATGCCGTGGGTTGCAACGCTCCTCAAGAATTGCGTATTGTACAGACATGAGACACTTTCGTCATGTACCCGCTAAATACCTGGTCTTTACAGGCTAGAGCCCGCATCACCGGCATCTTCACAGACATTGACGACACGCTGACCACGGAGGGCGCCATCACACCGGAGGCGCTTGCTGCGCTGGGTGACTTGAAGGCTCGGCGGTTGAACGTCATTGCCATCACGGGCCGCCCAGTAGGCTGGAGCGAGCCGTTTGCAGCCCAGTGGCCCCTCGACGCGATTGTGGCTGAAAACGGGGCTGTTTTGCTTCAGAACCCCCCTCAAAACAGCCTCGAGACCAATGGATACGTGCGCGAGCAGCTATCAAAGTTATATCAACAGAGCGATGAACTGAGGAACCTCAACTACGCCCGCATGCAGCAGGTAGGCCAGCGCGTGCTGCATGAAGTACCCGGTGCGTTGTTAGCCCAGGACAGCGCCGGGCGTGAAACCGATATGGCGATTGACCACAGCGAATTTACTCACCTGCCCCCCGAGAAGATCGCGCAAGTCGTGGCCATCATGCAGGCCGAGGGCATGACGGCCACCGTGAGTTCCATCCACATCAACGGCTGGTTTGGCGAGCACAACAAACTGGTGGGCGCGCGATGGGCCGTGCGCGAACTGTTTGGCCGCGACCTGGATGCTGAGATGAACAACTGGGTATACGTTGGCGATTCAACCAACGACCAGTTGATGTTCGACGCTTTCCCGAACTCCATCGGGGTGGCCAATGTGAGGCGCTTTGAGGCGCAACTGGCGCATTTACCGCGCTATGTCACCGCGGGTGAACGCGGCGCAGGGTTTGCAGAGATGGCCAAAATGGTGCTTCGCCACTTTTAGCTGGTTGAGGCGGCGAAGCAAGCGTAGACTGGTCTCCCGCCCGCCGCCCTTCACACCTTTCGCCATAAGGAGATGCCCGCCATGTCCGCCCTACACACCGCACCAGACCTGCAGTCTTTCAAGTCTGCAGTACGCGACCAATGGGACAAGTCTGCCGAAGGCTGGAATGACCACACGCCGATCATTCGAGCGTGGCTAGGCAGCGCCACACAGGCCATGATGGACAAGGCCAATATCCGCCTGCATTCGCGCGTGCTGGATGTTGCCGCCGGCGCTGGCGACCAGACACTGGACATTGCAAAAAGAGTTGGGCCACTTGGGTTTGTGATGGCCACCGACTTGTCACCTGTGATTCTTGAGCTGGCAAAGACCAACGCCACCCGGGCTGGCTACATGAACGTGGACACACTTGTTGCTGACGGTGAAAACATGGCTCTTGAATCCGCCAGCTTTGACGCTGCTGTATGCCGGCTCGGGCTGATGTTTTTCCCTGAGCCGTTATGCGGATTACGTGAGATGCACCGCGTGGTACGCCCGGGCGGGAGAATTTGCGCGGTGGTGTTTTCCCGGCCAGAGGCCAACCCATGCTTGACGCTGATGATGTCCACGGCGCTCAAGCATGCCGGCATGAGCCCCCGGGACCCTGCGCAGCCGGGTGGCCTGCTGAGTCTGGGCAAACCAGGCCTGCTGGCAGAGCTGTTGGGTAGCGCAGGGTTCACGGACATCACCAGCACAGTGGCAGATGCGCCATTTCACCTGCCATCGGCCAGGCACTACATGGATTTCGTTCGCTCATCGGCTAGCCCCATCCAGCAGATACTCGGTAAACTTGCGGCCACTGCGGCGGACGCGGCATGGGCCGACATCGAGGAACGCCTGAGCGCCTTCACCACCCCCACGGGCTGGGTAGGCCCAAATGAGCTATTGATAACGTCGGGACTGCGCCAATAGTTGATCGCAGCACCGGGACGCTCAAACTTTAAGCAGGCCCAGCTTTTCCACCAGCGCTTTTTCGCGCTTGAAGGTGTCTTGCGCAAACTTTAAATACGTCGCCGAGCTCATGTACATGGGTGTCATGTCGTACTTGGCCAAGGCATTTTTGTAGCTGGCCATCTCCATCGCCTGCTTGAATCCGTCATGCAGGCGCTTGACGACCGCAGGCGGCGTGTCGCGCGGGGCGGCAATGCCAAACGGCGAGTTCTGCACCATGTCCAGGCCCAGCTCTTTGAGCGTAGGTGCATCCGGGAACTTGGCCAGCCGCTCGGCACCCCAGGTGTTCAACACCCGCAGCTTGCCAGCTTCAACCTGCGGTGCAAAGCCGGTTGAATCGGCGGCGGCCATGATGTTGCCGCCCAAAATCGACTGCATCAAATCGGCGCTGCCCTTGTACGGCACATGCAGCAGCTCGATGCCCAGCTTTTGCGCGATCAGCTCCATCGTCAGGTGCGGGCTGGTCATGGTGCCGGTCGAGCCATAGCTGAGCTTGCCCGGATTAGCCTTCGCCCAGCCAACAAAGTGCGTCCAGGTTTTGAGCGGTGAATCGGCCGGCACCACCAGACCAAAGGCGTAGCCCGTCACGTTCAGCACGTACGACAAGTCTTTGATCGGGTCCCACGACATTTTGGTCGTGTAAGGCAAACGGAACACACCCAGCGGAATTTGCGCCACCGTGTAGCCGTCAGCCGCAGCACTTTGCAACTGCTGGGCCGGCAGCGTGCCGCCCGCGCCAGGTTTGTTTTCGACAATCACCGGCTGGCCGAGGATTTTGGAGGCATTGTCTGCCAGCGAGCGCATGGTGATGTCGGTCGGCCCGCCAGCCGGAAAGGCAATCACCAGCTTGATAGGTTTGTTCGGGAAGCTTTGGGCGCTTGCCAAAGTGGGTAAAGCGAAAGCGGCTGCAGACTGCAGCAGATGGCGGCGTTTCATAAAAGTCTCCATTCAGTGAACCAATACGTTGGGAGCATCATCGGTTAATACAAAGCCCTGCGCATCAGGGGAACACCTGAAAAACGTTAAAAACTGTCAAAAAAGTGCTTTTTCAGGTATGTTTTAGGCCTCCAGACCAATGGATACATGCGCGAGCAGCTCCTGAATCAATAGCAATCTGACGTTCTCAACCCCGCTCCAGCACACCGCGCAGCGCGTTTCCGGTGTGCGTCCCCAGCTTCACCACCGTTTCAGGCGGTGCGGCGGCCACCACGCTGCCGCCTGCATTGCCGCCGTCCGGCCCGAGGTCAATCACCCAGTCGGCCTCGGCAATCACGTCCAGGTCGTGCTCAATCACCACCACGCTGTGACCGCCGTTGACCAAGCGGTGCAATACGTGGATCAGCTTTTCAACGTCAGCCATGTGCAGGCCCACGGTGGGCTCGTCCAGCACATAGAGGGTGTGCGGCGCTTTTTGACCGCGCCTAGTGATGTCGTCTCGCACTTTGCTCAATTCGGTCACCAGCTTGATGCGCTGCGCTTCGCCACCGCTCAATGTGGGCGACGGCTGACCGAGCGTGAGGTAACCCAGCCCCACGTCTTTGAGCAGTTGCAGCGGGTGGCCGATGCTGGGCATGGATTTGAAAAATTCCACCGCCTCGTCAACTACCATCTACAGCACATCGCCAATACTCAATCCGCGCCAGGTCACGGCCAATGTCTCGGGGTTAAAGCGGGCACCGTGGCAGGTCTCGCACAGCACTTTCACGTCGGGCAAAAAGCTCATGCCGATGGTGCGCACGCCCGCACCTTCGCAGGTCGGGCAGCGACCTTCGCCGGTGTTGAAGCTAAAGCGCCCCGCCTGGTAGCCGCGCGCACGGGCCTCCAGCGTGTCGGCAAACAGTTTGCGAATCGTGTCCCAAAAGCCGATGTAGGTGGCGGGGCAGGAGCGCGGCGTTTTGCCGATCGGGGTTTGGTCCACTTCAAGCACACGGTCAACCATGCGGTAGCCTGCAATCGCTTCGCAGCCTGTCCATGCCGGGCGTTTACCTGCATCGTCTGCATCGCGACCCGCTTTGGTCGAGCGCAGCATGACGGCGACGTGCACGTTGGTCAGTAACACGTCGCGTGCGAGGGTTGATTTGCCAGAACCAGACACGCCTGTGACCGCTACCAACCTGAACAGCGGCACGTCAATCGTCACGTCTTTGAGGTTGTGCAGATTGGCTTTGGTGACGGTGAGCCACGACGTATGTTTGCTGGCAGCGGCTGGGGCTGCGTTGTGGAGCGCGCTGGCGGATGCTGCGTTGGCTATCAACGCGGCTGCTTTGAGTTTGGCTTGTTTTGCCTTGCTGATTTTGGGTTGTGGTTCCGCCGAATTGGGGTCAGAGCCCAAATCCGATGGAACTCGTCCACCTTGCAAAGAGTTTTTCGCGGAATTGGGATCTGACCCTAATTCGGCTACCGTTTCTCGCCTTGCGTGTAGAGGGTGAATCAGCGGATTCGCCAAATAGCGGCCTGTCAGCGAGTCAGGCACCGCCGACAATTGCGCCGCACTGCCCTGCGCCACCAGATTGCCGCCACGCTTGCCTGCGCCAGGGCCAATGTCGATGATGTTGTCGGCGCGGCGAATGGTGTCTTCGTCGTGCTCCACCACCACCAGCGTGTTGCCGCGTTCGCTGAGCTTGCCAAGCGCGCTGAGCAAAATCTTGTTGTCACGCGGGTGCAGACCAATCGTTGGCTCGTCCAGAACGTAACAAACGCCTTGGAGGTTGCTACCCAGCTGCGCCGCCAGCCGAATGCGCTGCGCTTCTCCGCCCGACAGGGTGGGCGCGCCTCGGTCCAGCGTGAGGTAGCCCAGGCCCACATCTTCCAGAAATTCAAGCCGCGATTTGATCTCGGGAATCAAATCTCGTGCGATGCCACTTTCACGTCCGACCAGTGCGAGCTTTTCAACCCAGGCACGAACGTCCGTCACCGACAAGCGGGCGATGTCGGCAATGCCCACACCCGCAAACTTCACAGCCCTGGCCTGCCGGTTCAGCCGCGTACCCGCGCAGCCGAGGCATGCCGTGTCCACCACGTCTTCGACTTCCGGCTCAGCAAAACTTTGCTCGCGGCCTTTGTTGTCGTCGTCACGCACCGAATCATCAAACACCTTGCGCTGCTCTTTGGTGAGCTTGACGCCGGTGCCCACGCAATCCGGGCACCAGCCGTGCTTGCTGTTGTAACTGAAGAGGCGCGGGTCCAGCTCGGGGTAGGACGTGCTGCACACCGGACAGGCGCGCTTGGTAGAGAACGCCTCCAGCTGGCCAATCGCTTGGGTGGACGTACCCGCCAGCATCGCACCCTGCAGACCATCCAACGGAGCCAGCACATGCACCTGGCCTTTGCCATGTTGCAACGCCACCGTCAGCGCCAGTCGCAAAGCCGCTTCGTTTTTCGGGTCGATGTGCAGGCTGGCGATCGGCAGTTCCACCGTGTGTTCTTTAAAGCGGTCAATGCGCGGGAAACCCGTGGTCGGCAAAAACTCACCATCAATCCGCAAGTGCGTGTAGCCGCGTGGGCGTGCCCAGTCGGCCAGTTCGGTGTACACGCCCTTGCGTGCAATTACCAGCGGGGCGAGCAAGCCGATATGCTTGCCACGATAGTTTTTCATCAGCTGCGCGGCAATGCTTTCGGGGCTTTGCGGCATGACGGCCGCGTCGTCTTTAGTGCAATGCTGTGTGCCCAGCTTGACATACAGCAGCCGCAAAAAGTGCCACACCTCGGTCGTGGTGCCCACGGTGGATTTGCGCCCGCCACGCGACAGGCGCTGCTCAATCGCCACCGTGGGCGGTATGCCGTACACCGCATCCACTTCGGGCCGGCCTGCCGGCTGCACGATGCTGCGCGCGTAGGCGTTGAGCGATTCCAGGTAACGGCGCTGGCCTTCGTTGAACAAAATATCAAACGCGAGAGTTGACTTGCCAGAGCCCGACACGCCAGTGACCACATTGAACTTGCCACGCGGAATATTGACCGACAGGCTTTTGAGGTTGTTTTCCTTGGCGTTGACAATCTGAATGTCGTTGGAGAAAGTTGGCCGCGTTTTCCAGACCTTGGGGCGTGGCTCTTCCACACCGTGCACCTCGTTCATCACCGCTTCGTACTCGCGCAGCGCCAGTGCAGTATGCGATGTACGGTGCTCACGCACTTGCTCTGGCGTGCCTTCGGTGACCAATAAACCGCCGGCTTCACCGCCTTCAGGGCCCAGGTCAATGACCCAGTCGGCCGAACGGATCACGTCCAGGTTGTGCTCAATGATGATGAGCGAGTGCCCTGCTTCGAGCAGCTTGCGCAGTGCGCGCATCAGCTTGGCGATGTCGTCAAAGTGCAAACCGGTGGTTGGCTCATCGAATAGAAACAGCGTGCCCTTGCTGGGGTTGCGCAAGGCCAGTGCCTGCTTGCTGGCGCTACGTGTTTTGCTGGCATCAGCTAAAAACCCCGCGAGCTTCAGGCGCTGCGCCTCACCGCCCGACAGCGTCGGCACGGGCTGGCCCAACTTGACGTATTCAAGGCCCACATCGACGATGGGTTGCAGGGCGCGAACCACCTCGCGGTCTTGAGCGAAGAGTTGCACCGCTTCGCTGACAGTCAAATCCAGCACGTCAGCGACGTTCAGGATCTTTGAAATCGCTTGGCCAATGGCTTTGCGCTCAATCGTCACTTCCAGAATCTCGGGCCGGTAACGCTTGCCGTCGCAATCGGGGCAACGCAAATACACGTCGCTTAAAAACTGCATTTCAACGTGCTCAAAACCCGAGCCGCCGCAGGTGGGGCAACGCCCATCACCATTGTTGAAGCTGAACTTGGATGACGTGTAGCTGCGCTGTCGTGCCAGCGGGGCCTGGGCAAACAGCTCGCGCACCGCGTCCCACGCGCCCACATAGCTGGCCGGATTGGAGCGTGCGGTTTTGCCAATCGGTGACTGGTCGACGAACACCACATCCGTCAGATGATCTGCACCCATCAACCTGTCGTGCAGGCCCGGCGTTTCAGTGGCCTTGCCAAACTGGCGCAGCAGCGCAGGCGCCAAAATATCCTGCATCAGCGTGGACTTGCCCGAGCCACTCACACCCGTCACGCACACCAGCCGTTGTAACGGGAAATCAACCGTCAGATTTTTCAGGTTGTGGTCACGCGCGCCTTCAAGTATCAAACGCGGCGTGCTGTCCGTCACCGGGCGCTTGAAACCCATGCCGACCTGCTTGCGCGCACCCAGATAAGCGCCCGTCAGCGTGTCGGCATGCTTCAAGTCTTCAGGCGTGCCATCAAACACAATTTGCCCGCCCTTCTCCCCGGGGCCGGGGCCCATATCAATCATGCGGTCAGCTGCCAGCATCACCGCTGGGTCATGCTCGACCACCACCAGCGTGTTGCCCGCATCACGCAGCCGGTGCATAGCCTGGGTAATGCGGTTCATGTCGCGCGGGTGCAGGCCGATGGAGGGTTCGTCAAGCACAAACAGTGTGTTGACGAGCGATGTGCCAAGCGCCGTCGTCAGGTTGATGCGCTGTACTTCACCGCCTGACAGGGTACGACTTTGCCTGTCTAGTGTGAGGTAGCCAATGCCGACATCGCACAGGTACTTCAGGCGGGTCTGGATTTCTTCAAACAATGACTTGAGGGCTTTTTGCTCGGCGTCATCGCCCACGGCGGCGAGCGACAGGCTGGCAGAAAATTTTTGCAACTTGTCAATCGGCAGGCGCATCAAGTCATGCAGGCACAAGCCGGGCATGGCTTCGAGTTGCGCGCGTGTCCACCGTACGCCAATGGGCATGAAGCGCTCTGCGGGTGGCAGCACGGCATCGGCCGCGTCCTTGGTGCCGAGGCGCCACAGCAGCGATTCGAGCTTTAACCTGGCGCTACCGCAAGTCTCACACGGCGTGTAGCTGCGGTACTTGGACAGCAGCACGCGAATGTGCATTTTGTACGACTTGCTTTCCAGGTATTCAAAAAAGCGCTTGATGCCAAACCAGTGCTGGCTCCATTTGCCGTTCCAATTGGGTGAGCCGTTGACGACCCAAGCCTGATGCTCCGGTGTGAGCTTGTACCAGGGCGTGTCGCGCGGAATGCCTGCAGTTTCTGCATGACGCATCAAATCGTCCTGCGCCTCTTGCCAGGCCGGGGTTTGCATGACCTTGATGGCGCCTGCGCGCAATGTCAGCTTATCGTTTGGAATCACCAGACCGTAGTCCACGCCGATCACGCGGCCAAAACCCTTGCAGGTGGTGCAGGCCCCCATGGCGGAGTTAAACGAAAACAGCGAGGGCGTTGGGTCTGTGTAGCGGGTGTCGCTATCAGGGCAATGCAAGCCTGTGGAAAAGCGCCACATCTCCTCATCTTGCCCTTCTGATTGAACATACACATTCAGCCGACCACCACCCCGTTTGATGGCCACTTCAATCGCTTCAACCACACGCGCCTTTTCAATCGTCTGAAGTCGAAACCTGTCCGCCACGACGTCCAGTAGTATGTGCGGCCCGGCAGGTGTGGCCACCTCACGCTGCGTATGCACGCGGGTAAAGCCGCTGGCTGATAGCCACTGCTCCAATTGCTCTGCGCTGGTGTTGCCCGGCAGCTCAACGGGGAACGTCATCACCACACGAGCCCCCAGTCTCGTCGCTTCGCGTACTTCGCTGCCCCCCGAGGGGGCTAATTTTCCTAGGGGCGGCCCGTCGGAAAATTGCGCATCCAACTCAGCGGTGCGCGCCATCAGCTCCGCATAAATCGATTCGGGCGTGTCATGCCGCACCGCTTGCGCGGTTTGCTTGTCAAACAGTTGGGCCGAGCGTGCGTAAAGCAGCTTCAGGTGGTCGTTCAGCTCTGTCATGGTGCCGACGGTGGATCGTGAGCTGCGCACCGGATTCGTCTGGTCAATCGCAATCGCAGGAGGCACACCTTCCACTTTGTCCACAGCGGGCTTGTCCATACGGTCCAGGAACTGCCGTGCATAGGCTGAAAAAGTTTCGACGTAGCGGCGCTGGCCTTCGGCAAACAGCGTGTCAAAGACCAACGACGACTTGCCCGAGCCACTGGGCCCAGTCACGACCGTCATTTCATTGGTACGAATGTCCAGATCAATATTTTTGAGATTGTGCTGGCGAGCGCCGCGAATCCGGATGGTTCCCTGAGGCATGTAGTGAGTGCTTTCCTGAAGAGGTCAAACATTCTAGGCAGGCACCCCGGCCAAGCTGTCCATGTGGTTATCACGCACGCAATTTCCACATGACACGGAAGACACAGATTCCTCTAAACTCGGTCACCTAGGAGACAAATCATGAAAGCAATGAAACTTTGGAGCCGCATTGCGACAGTCGTCGCTCTCGCTGCCATCATCCAGACAAGCCATGCACAAATCCTGATAGGTCAGACAGCAGGGTTTACTGGTCCAGTTGGTGCGGGTGTCAAGGAAACCACAGATGGTGCCAAGCTCTATATCGATGCCATCAACGCCAAGGGCGGCGTGAACGGCCAGAAGATCGAGCTGTTGTCACTTGACGACAAATTTGACCCGAAGCTGGCCCAGGAAAATGCACGCAGCCTGATTGAGGAAAAAGGGGTGCTGGCCATGTTCCTGACCCGTGGCACCCCGCACACGGAGGCCATGATCCCGCTGCTTGAAAAGTACAACGTGCCGCTGGTTGGGCCGTCCACCGGTGCCATGGTGTTGCACAAACCCGTCAAAAAAAATGTGTTCAATGTGCGAGCCACCTACCAGCGTGAAGCCGAAAAGGCCATTACTCACCTGAGCTCGATGGGCATCACGCGGATTGCGATTGTTTACGCAGACGACAGTTTTGGCGCTGACGGCGTTGCGGGTGCCCAAAACGGTCTGACCGCTGCCAAGCTTCAGCCCGTGCTGCTTGAGAAGTTTGACCGATCCAAGCCAGATTTTGGGCCCGTGGCACCGCGCCTTGTCCAATCCAACGCGCAGGCGGTGATGATGGTTGCCTCAGGTGCAGCCGTGGTCGATGGCATCAAGGCGTTTCGTAACGCCGGTTCTACGGCGCAAATTGTGACCTTGTCTAACAATGCGTCAGGCGGCTTCGTGAAGAGTTTGGGCGAGCAAGGACGCGGCGTCATCGTCACCCAGGTTTTCCCATACGAGCGCTCGATTGCTTACCCCTTGGTAAAAGAAGCGCAGGACATGGCCAAGGCCAGAGGAATCAATGACGTCTCGCCAGCCATGCTGGAAGGTTTCAGCGCTGCGAAGGTACTGGTTGAAGGTTTGCGCCGCGCCGGTGCAAAGCCTAGTCGAGACAAAATCCAGCTTGCACTCGAAGGGATTCGCAAACTGGACATTGGCGGTCTTGAAGTCAGCTACAGCTCTGACGATCACACCGGTCTTGATTTTGCCGACTTGTCCATCATTGGTTCAGACGGCAAGTTCAAACGCTAGTTGGCAACCTGCCCTGCAGACACCTAGCGGTAAAGGGCGTCTTCAAGTTCCCTGAACTTTTCAACACCCACAGCTTCCTTGATTTTGGGGGCGAGGTCTTTGAGCTTTTCGAGGTCGGCGGCTGATTCAACCGCGAGGTTCAGCCTGAAACCACGCAGCCCCAGATTGCTCGTCAAACGGACCGCGATGGGATAGGCGCGGGCGTAGTGGGCCTGGTCGTCAAGAACGGGCGCGCTACCTGCAGGCGATGAAAGGCTGGACGCGGCAGCGCCACTAGCGGACACAGTTGACGTCACAGACGCAGATAAAGCCGACGCCGCAGCATGAGCCTGACTGCCAGCCGCAGCCGCATCCTTGGGTGCCAGCAATCCCAGTTCAACCAGCCTGGTGATGTCATCAAATGTCACACCCAATGCAGTCGTCAGCCTCAGCACATCGTCCGCACCACGCGTGCCATCAAACATGATGAATGCTGAACGCTGCCGGGGACTCAGGCCCAGTGACCTGTCCTGCAGCGCAGTTTTACCCAACTCGGTTTTGATATAAATCATCTGCGTCTCCAGTGTGTCAATTGTGGCGCAGCCAGACGAGAACGATGTTCAAGGCAGCGATTGACAACTCAACTTGTCAGACGTCACCTTAACATCAAACCTTCACAAAAATACCATGGGATTTCACTAATCCGTGCTTTTCACCGCTCATGTCAATGTCCCCGCCTTTCATCAGCAAATACAAAGCAAGCGCGGCAAAGACAATGAATCCAACAGCCAATTTCCACATGATGATCTCTTTCCAAAAAAAAGGCCCTCGACAAGAGGCGAGGGCCTTGGCTAACAAAAACTAAACCTTAGTCGTTGGCAAAAATATCAACGTCTTTGGTCTCTTTGATAAACAACATGCCAATCACAAAGGTGGCAGCAGCAACGATCACGGGGTACCACAGGCCGTAGAAAATATCGCCTGTTGCAGCCACCATGGCGAACGCCGTGGTTGGCAGCAAACCGCCAAACCAGCCGTTACCAATGTGATAAGGCAAGCTCATCGACGTGTAACGAATACGGGTTGGGAACATCTCAACCAGCATGGCTGCAATCGGGCCGTACACCATCGTGACCAGAATCACCAGGAACACCAGCACAGCCAAGACCATACCCTTGTTCATGGTCTTGTCGTCGGCTTTGGCGGTCAGGCCTGCAGTTTTCGCGGTTTCAACCACCGCTTTTTTGAAGTCTGCAATTGCTTTGGCGCTGTCGGGTGAGAACGCATCGCGTTTGTCATTCAGCGTGGCATTCAGAGATGGAATCTCTTTATCACCCAGCTTGATGGTAGCGATTGAGCCAGCAGGGCCAGCCACGTTTTTGTAGGGAACATAGTTCTCTGTCAAGGTGCGTTTGGCGATGTCGCATGAGCTGGTGAAGTCAATCGGGCGTGCAATCGGGCTGCCCTGGAAAGAGCAGGTGGCCGGATCAGCCGTGATGGTGACAGGCACAGCTTTTTGCGCGGCGACCAAGCCAGGGTTGGCGTAGCCCAGCAACATTGGGAACACGGTGAAATACGTCAAGGCAGCAATCAGGCAACCGCCCAGAATGATGGGCTTGCGACCGATTTTGTCTGACAGTGAGCCGAAGAAGAGGAAGAATGGCGTACCAATCACCAGCGAAGCCGCAATCAGCAAGTTAGCGGTTTTAGGGTCAACTTTAGCGATCGATTGCAAGAAGAACAGCGCATAGAACTGACCCGTGTACCAGACCACGGCCTGACCTGCGGTCAAACCGATCAGCGCCAAAATCACGATTTTCAGGTTCTTCCACTGGCCGAATGATTCAGACAGCGGTGCTTTTGATGTCTTGCCTTCAGCCTTCATTTTGGCGAACGCAGGCGATTCATTCATGCTCAAACGAATGTAAACCGACACGGCGAGCAGCAAAATGGACAGCAGGAAAGGAACGCGCCAGCCCCACACTTCAAAAGCCGGACCGGTTAGTTCACGCGTGACCAGAATCACAATCAGCGACAGGAACAAGCCCAGCGTTGCCGTGGTTTGAATCCATGCGGTGTACGCGCCACGCTTGCCCATGGGAGCATGTTCGGCAACATAAGTGGCAGCGCCACCGTACTCACCACCCAATGCCAGGCCTTGCAGCATGCGCAGTGCGACCAGAATGTTCGGTGCGGCAATGCCGATGGTGGCGTAGTTGGGCAGCAAGCCGACGATAAATGTCGCCGTACCCATGATCACGATCGTCACCAGGAAGGTGTATTTGCGGCCAATCATGTCGCCCAGGCGGCCAAACACCAGCGCGCCAAATGGGCGAACAATAAAGCCCGCAGCAAACGCCAGCAACGCAAAAATGTATGCAGATGTGGGATCAAGGCCACCAAAAAACTGTTTGGCGATAACTGCGGCCAATGAGCCGTACAGATAAAAGTCGTACCACTCAAACACGGTACCCAATGAAGAAGCGAAGATAACTTTCTTCTCTTCAGCACTCATGGGACGTGGAGCGACGGTTGATGTTGCCATAGCTGTCTCCAAAAAATAATAAGACTTCCAAAATGGAAGGCTCGTGCATTGTTTTGGTTGCGACTGACCGCGCTCTGACGCGAAAATAACAAGAACTGACAACTCA
>JANNYZ010000185.1:0-18957 GCA_031410335.1 Polaromonas sp.
GTGAATCGTGATAAACCAGTGCAATTTTCTTGCCTTTGAGCTTGTCCCAGCCGCCTTCTTTCTTGGCAATGGCTTGCAAAATCGTATCGGCTGCAACCCAGTAGGTGCCAGCAATCGGGAAGTTCCACTTGAAAATCGAACCGTCAGCACTTTCGCTGCGGCCGTAGCCAACCGTTACGACGGATACTTTGTCGGCAGGGGCTTTTTCAGTGATGGCGAAAGTGGCGCCGGTCGATAGCGGCTGTACAAAGCTGGCACCGCCGTTTTTTCCTTTGTGGCGTTCATAGCATTCGACGCTGCGCGCCGTGTCGTAGCCTGTCTCACACTCTTCAAACGACAGCTTCACGCCATTGATGCCGCCGCGCGCGTTGACCAGTTTGATGTAGTCCACATAGCCGTTGGCCCAAGGCACGCCGTTGGGTGCGTAAGCGCCGGTGCGGTAGGACAGCACCGGGATAAACTGCTCTTTGGCTTGCGCCTGTGCAGTGGTTGCCACCAGCGACGATGCGCCAGCAGCAATGGCGGCAATCGCCAGAATCACATTACGAACTTTCATAGTTGTCTCCAAAAAATTAAGAAAAACAAAACACCAGAAAAACCGACACAAAAATCAAACCGTCCAGTTGGCCTAATGCGGGAAGGGCCACAAACGCAGCTTTTGCTTGCCCACTGCCCACAGTTTGGCAAGGCCGTGCGGCTCCACAATCAAGAACCAGACAATCAAGGCACCAAAGATCATCAATTCCGCATGCGCGATACCAGCGGTTGAAACCTGAATACCGAAAATGCCTGCGACCACCGGAAGCATGATGTTGAGCGCAATCGGCAGCAGTGTGATGAATGCAGCACCCAGGAAACCGCCAAGGATGGACCCCATGCCGCCAATAATGACCATGAACAGGAGGCGAAACGATTGGTCGACCGAAAACGCGGCGGGTTCCCAGGCACCCAGGTAAACAAAGCCCCACAGGGCACCCGACATGCCAATGATGAATGAGCTAACGGCAAAGGCGCTCAGCTTCGCATACATGGGACGAATGCCAATGACCGATGCCGCCACGTCCATGTCGCGGATGGCCATCCATTCACGTCCTATGGCACCGCGCACCAGGTTTTTGGCCAGCAGAGCCACCACCACCAGAATGGACAGGCAGAGGATGTATTTGCTTGTAGCGCTTTCAATCGGCAGGCCAAACACTTGCAGGTTAGACACCGACACCGAACCCGAGGGCGAGTCGTTGGTAAACCACTTGATGCGCAGAAACATCCAGTCTGAAAAGAACTGCGCCGCCAGTGTCGTGACAGCCAGGTACAGACCTTTGACGCGCAAACTGGGCAGGCCAAACAAAATACCAAACAGCATGGCGCACACGCCGCCCAGGATGATGGTGGGGATCAAAGGCATGCCCGGTATGCGTACAAAAAAGTTGTATGCACCGTAAGCACCTACCGCCATGAAAGCGCCCGAGCCGAGCGAAATCTGACCGCAATAGCCAACCAGAATATTGACGCCCAGCGCCGCCAGCGAGATGATCAAAAACGGAATCAGAATCGCACGGAACAAATAGTCGCTGGCCAGCATGGGCACCACGGCAAAAGCAAAAACCAAAAACAAGCTCACCGCTATCCGGTCTTGCAGGATGGGAAAGATCTGGCTGTCAGACCGATACGTAGTTTTAAATTGACCGTTTTCTCTGTAAATCATGCTGTTCTCTTAAACGCGGTCAATGATCTTCTCGCCAAATAGCCCCTGAGGTCTAAACAGCAAAAAGCCAAGTGCCAGGACATACGCAAACCAGATCTCAATACCGCCGCCCACAAAAGGCCCGATAAAAACCTCGGCCAGCTTCTCGCCCACCCCCAGAATCAGCCCGCCCACAATCGCGCCGGGCACTGAGGTGAGTCCACCCAAAATCACCAGCGGCAAGGCCTTGAGTGCCAGCACGGACAGTGAGAACTGAACGCCCAGCTTGCTGCCCCAAATGACACCCGTCACCAGCGCCACAAAGCCGGCGACTGACCAGACGATGACCCAGATGCGGTTAAGCGGAATGCCAATCGACTGTGCGGCCTGGTGGTCGTCAGCCACCGCGCGCAGGGCCCTGCCGGTTTTTGTGAACTGAAAAAACGCTGCCAGGCTGGCCACCAATGCGGTTGCAATCACCGCCGCCACCAGGTCTTCCTTGTTGACCAGCAAGCCACCGGGGAACACCCCTTCGAGCAGGAACATCGGGTCTTTGGGCATGCCCACATCAATCTTGTAGATGCTCGAGCCAAAAATGGTTTGCCCCAGACCATCGAGAAAGTACGAGATGCCCAGTGTGGCCATCAGCAAAGCAACCCCCTCTTGATTGACGAGCTTGCCGAGGACGAACTTTTCAATCAGCCAAGCCACCGCCACCATGAAGACAAGTGCAATGGCAAAGGCCATCAGGTTGACCAGCCATTTCGATTCAAGTCCCGTCCAGCCGGGCAGCCATTCAGAAAATCGGGCCATGGCCAGCGCGGCAAACAGCACCATTGCGCCCTGCGCGAAATTAAAAACACCAGAGGCCTTGTAAATCAATACAAAGCCCAGCGCGACCAGGGAGTAGAGCATGCCGGACATCAGTCCGCTGATGATTGTTTCGAGAACTGGACCCATGTTTATTCCTTAGTGGCTAGTGCCAAGATAGGCGCTGATCACATCCTTGTTGTTGCGTACTTCGTCAGGTGTGCCGTCGCCAATTTTTTTGCCGTAGTCCAGCACCACCACCCGGTCTGAAATGTCCATCACCACGCCCATGTCGTGCTCAATCAGCACCACCGTTGTGCCAAATTCATCGTTCACGTCCAGCACAAAACGGCACATGTCCTGCTTTTCTTCAACGTTCATGCCGGCCATAGGCTCGTCTAGCAGCAGCACTTGCGGCTCCATCGCCAGTGCGCGGCCCAAGTCGACACGCTTTTGTAAGCCGTAGGGCAACTGGCCCACAGGTGTTTTGCGGTAGGCCTGAATTTCCAGAAAATCGATGATTTTTTCAACTGCTTCCCGATGCATGATTTCTTCTTTTTCCGCCGGGCCAATCCGCAGTGCCTGCATCAGGATATTGCTTTTGATCTTCAGGTTACGGCCCGACATGATGTTGTCGAGCACGCTCATGCCTTTGAACAGGGCCAGGTTTTGAAAAGTCCGTGCCACACCCATCACCGCCACCTGATGGCTGTTCATGTGCTTGAAGGTCTGGCCCCGAAAGGTGATCGAGCCCTGCTGCGGCTGGTAAACGCCGTTGATGCAGTTCAGCATCGAGCTTTTGCCAGCACCGTTGGGGCCAATGATGGCGCGAATCTCGTGCTCTTTGACGTTGAACGAGATGTCCTGCAGCGCCTTCACACCGCCAAACGCCAGCGAAATGTTTTGCACGTCAAGGATGACGTCACCGATTTTCTTGCTCATGCCGCTGCCTTTACTGCTGCAAAGGTTTTGCAGTCACCAATTTTCAATGTGGCCGATACGCTGCCACTGCGGCCGTCTTCAAACTTCACCACCGTTTCAATGAACTGTTCGGTTTTGCCGCTGTAGAGCGCATCCACCAGGGGCAAGTATTTGTCGCCAATAAAGCCGCGCCGCACTTTGTTGGTCCGTGTCAGTTCGCCGTCATCGGCATCCAGCTCTTTGTGCAAGATCAAGAAGCGGCTGACCTGTGAGCCCGCCAGCAGTGCGTCAACGCTGAGGTCGGCGTTTACTTTTTCAACGCACTCTTTAATGAGCTGGTACACCTCAGGCTTTTGCGCCAGGTCGGTGTAGCCAGCATAGGGCAGATTGCGGCGTTCAGCCCAGTTGCCGACGGCGTCAAAGTCAATGTTGATGAACACGCACACCTGGTCGCGTCCGTCACCGTAAGCCACCACTTCCTTGACGTGCGAGAAAAACTTGAGCTTGTTTTCGACATACTTGGGCGCAAACATCGCGCCATCGTTCACGCCACCCTTGATGCGGCCTACGTCCTTGACACGGTCAATGATTTTTAAATGCCCCTGCGCATCAATGAAGCCGGCATCGCTGGTGTGGTACCAGCCGTCATGCGTCAGCACTTCGGCGGTGGCGGTTGGGTTTTTGTAGTATTCCTTCAGCAGGCCGGCTGACTTGACCATGATCTCGCCGTTATCTGCCACCTTGATCTGCACACCAGAAATTGGCACCCCTACTGTGTCGGCACGTGCCTGGTTGTCGGGCTGCAGGCAAACGAAGACGGCTGTTTCCGTTGAGCCGTACAGCTGCTTCATGTTGATGCCAATCGAGCGGAAAAATGTGAACAGATCTGGCCCAATAGCCTCGCCTGCCGTGTAGGCCACCCGCACCTGGGAAAACCCCAGCGTGTTGCGCAGCGGCCCGTACACCAGCACATTGCCCAGTGCATACAGCAGCGTTTGCAGCACGCCGATGGGCTTGCCGTCCATGCGGTCAGGCCCCACACGTTTGGCCACACCCATGAAGTAATTGAACATTGCGCGTTTGATGCTGCCCGCGTCTTCCATGCGAATCATCACCGTGGTCAGCATGCCTTCAAACACCCGGGGTGGGGCAAAGTAGTAGGTGGGCCCCACTTCTTTCAGGTCAATCATCACCGTGCTGGCGCTTTCAGGGCAGTTCACCACATAGCCGCAGGCCAGCCACTGCGCGTAGCTGAAGATGTTCTGGCCGATCCATGCAGGAGGCAGGTAAGCCAGCACTTCTTCGCTGGATGTGAGCTTGTCAAAGTCAGCACCGGCCTTGGCGCGGTCCAGCAGCGTGTTGTGGGTGTGCACCACGCCCTTGGGGTTGCCGGTGGTGCCTGATGTAAAAAACATGGCGGCAACGTCGTCGGGGCGGGCTTTGGCAACCTCAGCTGCGTACCAGTCGGGCTGGGTGCCAGAGAAGGTTTTACCGGTCTCAATCAGGCTGTCGAGCGACCGCAAGCCGGATTCTGAATAATTGCGCAGACCGCGCGGGTCGTCAAAAACAATGTCACTGAGCAGTGGACAGCTGGCGCGAATCTCCAGCAGCTTGTCAACCTGCTCCTGGTCCTCCACCATCGCAAAACGCACATCGGCGTTATTGATGGGAAACACACATTCAGCGCCTACGGCGTCCTGGTATAGCGGCACAGGAATGGCGCCGAGTGACTGTGCTGCCAGCATGGTGGCATACAGACGCGGGCGGTTGCTGCCCACCACCACCATGTGCTCGCCGCGCATCAACCCTGCCTGGTGCAGCCCGCAGGCAATGTACTTGACCAGCTCACTGAGGGCCGACCAACTGTGCGCTTGCCAGATGCCGTATTCCTTCTCGCGCATGGCCGGCGCGTCGGGGCGCTCGGCAGCGTGTTTGATCAGCAACTGGGGAAACGTGGTTTGCATGCTTGTCTCGTGTCTCTTTGTTTGACTGATGCGCAATTCGTGACAGAGTTACTGTCTTGAGCTGGATGTTATGCAGGCATTTGACGTTATGTTGTCATTCCGACGACAATTCAAGGGACAACACTCCCCCGGACTTTCCCTAGGCGCTGATGGGTCAGCGGCAGGCCGGTTCCTGATGCCATGCAAGCTGAAAAACCACTTCATATCCACCGCCGCCTGGCCGACGCTTCGGAATTGGCCGGCATTCCGTGGCTTCAATTGCTCAATCCGCCAGAGCGGGACAAAGCGGTTGCTGAATTGCGGGTAGGCGATGCCGCTCCGGGGGACTTCGTCTGCCGTGTTGGCAGGCCTGTGACCTACTGGTTTGGGGTGGTTCAAGGCCTGCTCAAAATGAGCAGCGACAACGACCAGGGCATGACCATGACCTACACCGGCGTGCCGCCCGGCGGCTGGTTTGGCGAAGGCACCGCGCTCAAGCGCGAGCCGTACCGCTACAACATTCAGGCGCTGCGTAAAAGCGTGGTGGCCGGCCTGCCAGTCGATACCTTTCACTGGCTGCTCGACCACTCGATTGGCTTTAACCGCTTTGTCATGAACCAGCTCAATGAACGGCTGGGCCAGTTCATTGCCGCGCGCGAAATTGACCGCCTGAACAACCCTGACGTGCGCGTAGCCCGTTCCCTGGCGGCCTTGTTCAACCCGGTGCTCTACCCCGGCGTAGGCGACATTTTGCGCATTACCCAGCAAGAGCTGGCCTACCTGGTGGGTTTGTCACGTCAGCGAGTCAATGAAGCACTCAATGCCCTACAGGCCCAGGGCACCATACGGGTGGAATACGGCGGGCTGCGCGTTTTAGACCTGTCAGCCCTTAGAAGCAGTGTTTTTGGGTCGGCACATTCAAGCGGTGAATTCAAGAGCAAAGTGCTCCTAGACCAATAGATTATTGGGCAAGCGGCTATAAAATAAGGAGCGTATGGTGGCATTTACTCGGTGGCTGACAGCGGCATTCACATGTGTCGTTTGCTTACTTGCCGAAGCACAGCCTTCCCGCCCTTTCGAGTTGCACGACCGCATTGCACCCAGCGCAGGGGCTGGCGCGGCATCCAGCAACCGTGTGGTACTCACGCTCGATGCCTGTTCGGGCAAATTCGACGAGGACGTGGTGCAGTTTTTAATCCGCAACCGCATCCCCGCCACCCTGTTTGCCACCGCCAAGTGGCTGCGCAGCAATCCGCGAGGCTTGGCGCTGCTCAAAGCCAATCTGGACTTGTTTGACATTGAGGACCACGGCGAAAACCACATTCCCGCCGTGATCGGTGCCGGCCGCACCGTCTACGGTATCCCCGGTGAGCCGGATGTGTTGCACCTGCACCGTGAGGTTCTGGAGGGCGCCAAGGCCATTGAAGCCGCCACAGGTGTGCCGCCGCACTGGTACCGCGGTGCAACGGCGGTGTATGACCAGCAAGCGTCGGACGAGATTCGCCGCATGGGTTTCAAGATTGCAGGCTTTAGCGTTAACGCTGACGCAGGCGCTACGCTCAGCCAGGGTCAAATCATCGAGCGCTTGAAGCATGTCAAAGGCGGCGACGTCATCATTGCCCACATGAACAAGCCCGGGGGCTACACGGCCGAAGGTTTGTCGGTTGGCTTGCTGGACGTGCTGCGGCGCGGGCTGGTGTTTGTCCGGCTGGATGAGGTGGACTTGGTCGCGATACCTTGATTTAGTTGTGCCAGCTCACTTTCGGGCGGGGTAAGGCCATTGCCGCGACTTATGATTTACGTCACCCATGCGAAATCCTTCAAAACCCACCGCCGTCCGCATCCCCAAGCCGACCAACCCTGACGGCACGCCGCTGACCATTCGCCTGAACAAACGCATGGCCGAACTGGGGCTGTGCTCGCGGCGCGAGGCTGATGCCTGGATTGAGCAAGGCTGGGTGCGCGTTAACGGGCAACCTGCGGTTGTGGGGCAACCCGTCGCCATGAATGCCCGCATTGAGATTGACCGGGCTGCCGAGCAGCAGCAAAAGCAGCAGGTCACGATATTGATCAACAAACCGGTGGGTTACGTTAGTGGCCAGGCTGAAGACGGCCATGAGCCAGCGGTGGGGCTGGTCCAGCCGGGCAACCGCTGGTCTGAATGCAACAGCCGCATGCGTTGGGGGTTCGATCAGCTGCGCGGGCTGGCGCCGGCCGGGCGGCTGGACATTGATTCGATCGGCTTGTTAGTGCTCACTCAAGACGGGCGCGTTGCCCGGCAGCTGATTGGCGAAGATTCAGAGATTGAAAAAGAGTACCTTGTGCGGGTTAGCCTGGGCGATTTGCGGGGTGAAAACAACAATGTGCAGGCGCTTTTTGACCCCGAAAAGCTCAAGCTGCTGTGCCACGGCCTCAGCCTGGACGGCCAACCACTCAAACCGGCGCGGGTCAGCTGGCAAAACCCGGAGCAACTGCGCTTTGTGCTGAAAGAAGGCAAAAAGCGGCAGATCAGGCGCATGTGCGAACAGGTCGGCCTGTACGTGACGGGCCTGAAGCGGGTGCGGATTGGCCGGGTTAACCTGGGGCATCTGCCGGTGGGTCAGTGGCGCTATCTGATGCCGCATGAGGCTTTTTAATTGCTATTGAATTCATAGCTGCTCGCGCATGTGTCTATTGGCCAAAAGCCGTATTTGATCGGTGAAAAAGGCTAAATTTGGACGGATTTGACCCTTTGGAGCCAAGTCGTTGGGTCTTTGCAAGTCATTTTTGGGTATGTTTTAGGCCCCCAGCCCAATAGATGCGTGCGCAAGCAGCTATCAAAATAATAGTAGATACGGGTCGTCAGCACGCCCGTGATGTCCTACGGAGATGCGCGCTGATGGCCGCTGGACGTTTTGGGTTAGCTGTTTACAGTGGGGGTCTAGGGTGTCAGTCGTGCGGCTTTCGCTGATCGGTCGCCCTCACTTGCAGAAATATACCTATGGCACTCATCACCTATCTTGTAGAAGACAACGCCACCCTCCTGGCCAACCTGATCGAAACGCTCCAGGAGATCACGGACGTCAAAGTCATGGGTTACGGCGAAACCCAGGCCGAAGCCCAACGCTGGTTGTCACTGCACGACGGCCAGTGGCATCTGGCGATTGTTGACCTATTTTTAAAAGAAGGCAGCGGTCTGGGCGTGCTGACGGGTTGCCGGCACCGGGAGTCGTATCAAAAAGTGGTGTTGCTCACCAACTACGCAACGCCTGAAATTCGCAAGCGTGCGCTGGTTCTGGGCGCCGACGCCATATTTGACAAGTCCAGCGAGATTGACGAACTGTTGGCTTACTGCATTGGGCAGACAGCCGAGCACAAAAAATTCTCGGTTCAGGAAGCTGAACGCATGGCCGCTGCAAAAAGAACGTTTGATCCAGCATTGACTGGTGAATTGCGGACGATAGCGCCACAATAAGGCATGCCCAAACCCACGCTGCTTGACCAGTTGAACAAATTGCCAACCTATCTGCATGTTGCAGATGTTCAGGGTTTGGCGCAGCTGGCCACGCAAGGCGTGCTGGGTGTGGCTGGGCTGGCTGAGAGCGTGCAGGGCAACGTGTACAAGGCGGTGGCCACGCCGTTTGGTCGCCTGGGCGCAAAATTCATCGATGCGGCGCCGGGCAGCAGCGGCGTCAAGCCCCGCGGCGTGACCGGGCTGGTGTACGGCGGGCTCAAAGGCGTCACGCGGTTAGCGGGCGGTACGGTCAATGCGGCCTTGCACAAAGCCGGCCCGATGATCACCCAACGCTTTGGCACGGCTGGCTCGTCGCCCGAGCGCGAGGCGGTGCTGTCGGCCATCAATGGCGTGCTGGGCGACCAGCTGCTGGCCACTGCCAACCCGCTCACCATCACCATGAGCTTGCGCCATGAAGGCAAACCTTTGCTGCTAGACAAAACCGCCCTCGGCGAGCGTTTGCCGTATGCTTCGGGCAAAGTGCTGGTGCTGGTGCACGGGCTATGCATGAATGATTTGCAGTGGACGACGGGGGGCAAAACTGACACCCGTTATAACCACGCCGACGTGCTGGCCCAAACGCTGGGCTACACCCCGGTTTACCTGCACTACAACACGGGGCTGCACACGTCCGTCAACGGTCAGCAGTTTGCTAATCTGCTGGAACAGTTGCTCAATAGCTGGCCGCAGCCCGTCAAAGAGCTGAGCCTGCTGGTGCACAGCATGGGCGGGCTGGTGAGCCGCAGCGCCTGCCACATCGCCGAACAATCGGGCATGGCCTGGCGCAGCAAGCTGAAAAACATCGTCTTCCTTGGTACCCCGCACCACGGCGCGCCACTGGAGCGCGTCGGTAACTGGATTGACCGAACCCTGGGCAGCAACCTGGTGACCCGTCCCTTCGCAGCCATTGGCCAGATCCGCAGCCGGGGCATTACGGACCTGCGCTATGGCCATGTGCTGGCATCGAGCTGGCAAGTGGACGGGCAAGAGAAGGACCGATTCGAGCGTTCGCCCGATTCGCGCGAGCCACTGCCCCTACCCGCAGGGGTGAACTGCTACACCGTGGCGGCCACCACGTCAGGCGAGGCCAGCCCGCTGAAAGACGCGCTGATAGGCGACGGCCTGGTGCCACTCAAAAGCGCCTTGGGCCAGCATGATGAAGGGCCGCATTGCCTTGACTTTGCGCCTCAAAATCAGTGGACGGCTTATGGCACCAGCCACATGGCGTTGTTGTCATCTATTGCTATTGGTCGCAAATTGCTGGAGTGGCTGAGGTGAAAACTGTATTGCGCTTTAACGTACGCTGGTAACGACACCCAAGTATGTGTACCAATACAGAGGCAGGTCCCTCTTCATTTGGAAAAAGTAATAAATAAATCGCCAAAGTAAAAATTATCAAATAAATCAGCAAATGGCCTATTGCATCAAATTTATCAATTTGTTAGAGTTGTGTTGAATCTCAATTTTTAGGAACTTTGAGCATGCTGACAACCACACATCAATCGACGGGCTACAAAGTAGGTTCAGCTTTACCAGTCAGGAGGTCGGCACTGGTAGTGATTGGCTTGTTGGCGTGTTTGTGGACTGCAGGGCTGAAAGCTGCGCTGGCCGAGACCGGCGAGATGAAGCTGACCATCAGCGCTACCGTACTCAAGCATGCCAGTCTGAAAGTGTTGACCCAACCCTCCTCGGTGGTTGTTACTGCTGCGGACATCGCAAAAGGTTATGTTGACGTGCCAGCTCCAGCCAGTGTTCAGGTCAGGAGCAACACCCAGGACGGCTACCTCTTGATGTTTGAGAGTCACGGCGAATTTATACGGCAGACGGTCGTCAAAGGTCTTGCAAACGACACCCAGATCAGTGCAGCTGGCGGAGGAGTCGCCCAAAATACAGTTGGCAAAGGCATGAGGCAAGCTCAGCTTGATCTCGGCTTTCGGTTTGTCTTGGCAGAATCGGCCCAACAAGGCGTTTATCCCTGGCCCATGCGGCTGTCAGTCACGCCGCTTTAAAAGCTACTTCCGGACGCCTTGCAAAGTGCATGTGATGGTTCCCAGGTCAACAAATGTTTCGTCAGACGCAGGGAATGTCAGAGAGAAGGTGCAAGTTTCCGATCCGTTGCTGGCAGTTGCGGGATACGTGCCAGCTGGAATGTTTTCTGCATAAAACTCACCACCGCGCCCCGTCAGCAGCTTTTGGGACAAGCCGCCGACTACGATGCCGATCTCAAAAAATTCAACACCCCCGGGGGCGCCACCAGCCACCAACCGGCCACTGAAGGCTTGCGTCTTTTTCGGTTCGAAGTCCACCAAAGCACCGCTTCTGGGCGAGGGTGTAACCTTTTTCAAGTTCGTGTTCAGTGACAGATTAAAAGGTAGCGCATCGCCGTCGATAGAAACGCCGTTTTCATAATTCGCGTTCAAGTTGGGCAACACAAGGATGCCGCGGCTATTGGTCCGTCCAGACTTTTGACCATCGACAGACACGTCTACATCTTTGACATCACCAATTTTGACAATCGCGTAGCTGCCGGTGATGGGGCGACTGAAACCAAACTGCCCCCCGGCCGTCGCGACCGCTCCCGCCAAGGTAATTCGCTGATCGCTGAATTTTTGGCCTTGTTCTGAAAATTGTCCGCCTTCGAACCTCACGGTCGCAGCGGGCGCGTTGTACTGAACGCTTGACCGGAGTTGCTGGCTGCCACCACTTGCGCTTGATTGGTCCACGGACAGGTCATAGCCAAAACCCTCGCCAACCGGCAGGCCTTTCGCAAACCGTGCAGATCCGGATTGACCGTTTTGATCGGCGCGAAAGCTGGTTGCGGCAGAGTAGTTACCCTCCAACAAAAAGTTGAGGCCAGCAAACAATTCGTTTCGGACGGGCAGCATGTCTTGCTTGATGCGACTCACCGAAACTGTGAACTGGGCACGGAGCGCGTCGACCCGCTGTGTATAAGCCATCGTGCTGATACTGCGGTTTCCCGTTGACAACAGGCCGGCAAGCTGACCAGTTACCTGCAGTGCGGGCAGCTGCTGCCGCCCAGTAAATACACTGTGGCTTGCAGAAATTGAAGCGTTTTGCGGCAGGCGGTAGGTGCCCGAAAGATTGACATCATTCTTGCGATTGGTAAAAGTGACCGGATCCCCGAGAACGGCGTACCGATTGCTGTCGTGCCTGGCAAAAATGCTGACGGCCCAATCTTTCGAATCGTAGGTGTAGCCGCCTTGTAGCGCATAGCCTTTTTGACCGGCAAAGCTGCTACCGGCGAGTGCCAGATTGACGACCCCGAGGTCACCCAGTACAGCGGTGAGCGAGGGTCCTGTATTTAAAAACTCTCTGGTGACGTCTGCCCGCCAGCCCATCGTCAGTGAATTGCTGAAACCGAAGCGATGAAACATCGTGAAGGCGCCCGGGCCGTAATTGTTGCTTTGCAAGCCATACTGGCGTCTGAACGTGCCCAGGTTATAGCTGTAGTCATGCAGGCCAGCTTGTAGTGGCTGGTCGGTGAAGTACAGCGAGTAGTTCAGTTGCTGCACCCGGCCGAAAGCATCGCGCACCACCAGTTGAACGTTGCGCGAGCCACCGTAGGCAACGAGGTCTTGCAATTGAAAGCTCCCCGGAGCCAGCCGTTCAGTACGAATGCGTTGGCCGTCCAGAAAAACTTCAACCTCGCTAAGTGAGGCAACGCTTCCGCTGACTGTTTGTGTCGGAAATCGAACGTAATACGGATCCAGCCCATAATTTTTGGAGACGCTGATTCCGCCGAGATTCACGCTGGTTCCGAGGTCCCTGGCCGTCGTGAGAAAGTCGCCCACGATCACGCGCCGCAGATTCTTCTGGTCGTCCCGCGTCACACTGCTCATCAACCGGACAAGCCGGCTACTGTTGGGAGTGTTCACTGTGGCCGCATCAGTCAGCAGCAGATAGTCACTCAAGCGCACGCCCAACTCCCCGGCAAGGCCAAGACTGTTACTGGACGCGCCGCTCCCGTGCCTCGACGTCAGCGCATAGTTAAAAAGAGCGCTATTGCCGCTCGGGATCGACGCCAACTGGCGCCGCTGGCCACGCAGGCTGATGGCACTGTTTGCCAGCAATTGCGGCTCAGCGATCAGGTTCAGGGCCAGCGTTTTTGGATCGTAGGTGAAACTGACACCCTTCAGGCTTGACAGTGCGATGTGCGATTCACCCTCAAAAACCGCGCTCTGGCCGGTCGGATCGCGCAGGCCGAACGCCTTTAAATCATCGATCTTGAGAAAAAATCCCTGCTGATCATTTCGGTGGACAAAGATGTCCCCCTTGTCCACCGAATTAAGGAACAGCCGCAGAACCAGCACCTCAGTCGTCGCTGCACTTGAAGCCGTGGCAGGACTTTGCGCTGAGACAGTCGAAAGCCACACATGACCGAGGCCCAGTAGCACAACCAGGCCCGCGGCAGGAAGACGACGCTGCGTCAGCGAACTGGGGCGGCTGGCAAGCTTACGGGCACATCTCAGGCTTGACATCGAACTTTCGCAACTGCGCCATTTTGTCGGTTTTTATATCAATGACGACAGAACTTAACTCTCTGCACTGTTGCGCAGAAAGGGTTGTTTTGTAGGGCTTTTGAGACGAGGCCAGCAAATACCGGTCGGCAATATCAAGTCCGAATACGGATTTGTTTGCAGCGTTTGTGCCCTCGATCCGAATGCTTTTGTACATCTGATGGCGGTTTCCAGAGTTTTGGGCAACAAATGAAAGCACACCGTTTTTGAGCTCAATCGCTTCGATATTTAGTCCGTCTTGCGGAGCCGCTGGTGCAGTAAATATCGGTAAACCAAAGCGCACCAAGAAGTTGATCTGGGCACCGCTGCCTTCGGCTGGCTTGACCACTCCTGGCAACTCCTCAATAAAGAGCCTGTAGGTTTTTTCCACGGAGCTAGGTGGTGCTCTAAAGCCGATCCTCACGAGAGACCCCTGCCCCGGCTCAATCGACATCAACTTGGGGAAAAATATGAGGTCGCGAGCTTCTGTATATATATCCTTGCCGTCTTTGTCTTGCGTCCATTCCATGGCCTGCAACTGGAAGCTTAATTTTTCAGATCCTTCATTGGAAACGGATACCGAGGCACTTTTAGCACTGTGCGCAATGTCTAAACGAACAGGATTAACAACGAATTCGCCGGCTGTCGAGGCAAGGCAGACCGACCATAGGCAAAGTGTAGAAACTAATCGCCGATAAGCTTGACGGCTCATAAATTTTTTAGGCGACCAAAATTCCGCAGGCTAGGGATTGACAGAGAGGGTGATTGAATCAGTGTAGTTCCCGGCTGGCGCGTTTGCGTAAGCGCTCCATAAAATTGTGCCCTGCAACTGACCGGGTGTAAACCAATCAACAAATCCGGCTGCTGGGTTGCGGTTTGGGGCATTGCCGGGCTTAGGCAAGGAAACTGGCAGGCCCGTAATCGTGTAGTTGATGGTGTTCGGGCCGTTGACGAGCTGGCGTGAACTGGAGCCGACGACGCTAATGATCATATTGCCGCCGCCAGTGCAGTCACCAGCTTGGTTTGCGAAGGTGGTAGCAACAGTGATCGGCTTTGAAATATTCTGCACGATGGAGGGGTCGAGCACACCAAAATTAAGGCTTAGCCCCTTTGCCCGAAAATTGCATACGGTATCAGCCGCAAATGCTGTCGCTACAGTACCTGCATTGATCGCAAAAACAGCCAACACGAAGAGCAGGCTGTTTGAAATGCGGCTCGTCACAGCTAGTCCTTTACGCTTTTGCGCTAGCGGCACAAATGGGCTGTCGAGAAAGGCCATTTGTGCCGATATCCATTAGTTGTTGATGTTCAGGACAACGCTTCCGGTGTACGCGCCAGCGGGTGCGTTTTGCCACACGGCAGCGGCGATGTTGACAGCAGAGGTTCCGTTGACGGCAGCGGTAAAGCCAGTCGCAGCGGTCGTCACAATTGGGTCAACCGTGAAAGCCATGGTGTCAGTGCCTTTTGTCAACGGCGTGATTGTGCCGGTTGTGATAGCAGGCGTGAAGCCGTTGGTGCATTTGTATGGAATTGTCAAAGGCATCGACTTGACAGCTGCTGCATCGCTGGGGTTGATCGTGCCAAAAGCCACTGCGGCTGCAGAGCCTGAAAATTTGCAAATACTTTGGATGGTCGCTGTAACAGCAACCGTTTGCGAATCAGCTGCGGAGGCAAAGCCAGAGATTGATGCGAGAGCGACTGCGGCAATGATTGAGAGTTTTTTCATGATGAGCCTTTTCATTAAATGAGTTAAAGATTGCGGAACAAGCTGATAACGCTGCTGTTTCGAAGTGGGTGTACTTTAACGGTCAGATAAAATTGCAACAAGCCAAATATGTCACAAAATCAAGCACTTGCGATTGAAAGCTAAGTTTTTGTGTCATATGTCACAAGCCCGAGTTTATGGTTTTCATGAGCGGTCATGAGTAACCGACAGACGGCTCTTAAGCTCTTGAAATAGCCCGCTCCAGCCCGTATGTATGAGCGCTGTATGCAAAACTGAGACGCTGCTAACTGCTCGAAGCACCTTTTCAGTTTTAAACGCGATGACTTGCACCCGAAAACCATAATTAACATCATGACTCAACCCACAACTACCGTTAATTCCAAACAAACCATGGCCTTCCAGGCCGAAGTCGCCCAACTGCTCAAGCTGGTCACGCATTCGCTGTATTCGAATCCTGAAATTTTCCTGCGCGAGCTGGTCTCCAACGCTTCTGATGCCTGCGACAAGCTGCGCTTTGAATCGCTGAATAACGCCGCGCTGCTCGAGTCTGACCCGGAACTGAAAGTTCGCATCAGCTTCGACAAGGACGGCAAAACGCTGACGATTACCGACAACGGTATCGGCCTGTCTGAGCAGGAAGCCATTGACAACCTCGGCACGATTGCCAAAAGTGGCACCCGGGACTTCATGGCCAGCCTGTCGGGCGACCAGAAGAACGATGCGCAACTCATCGGCCAGTTTGGCGTGGGTTTTTATTCAGGCTTTATCGTGGCCGACCGCATCACGGTGGAAAGCCGCCGCGCTGGCCTGGCGCCTAGGCAGGGCGTTCGCTGGTCTAGCGAAGGCACAGGCGAGTTTGAAGTGGCGCAAATTGAGCGCACCGAGCGCGGCACGGCCATCACGCTGCACCTGAAAGACGACGCGCTGGAATATTTGAACGCCTACAAGCTCAAAGGCGTGATCAACAAATACTCGGACCACATCTCGCTGCCCATCCTGATGGAAAAAGAAGAGTGGAAAGACGGCGAATTGATCTCCAGCACCGACCCCGAAGGTGGCAGGCAGCCCGGCGGGATGGTCAAAACCGGTGAATGGGAAACCGTCAACCAGGCCGCAGCGCTGTGGACGCGCGCCAAAAAAGACATCACCCAGGAGCAGTACGACGAGTTTTACAAGCAGATCAGCTACGACCAAAACGCACCGCTGGCCACCACCCACAACCGGGTTGAAGGCTCGACGGAATATACGCAGTTGCTGTTCATTCCCAGCAAAGCGCCGATGGACATGTTCAACCGCGACAAGGCCGCGGGCGTCAAGTTGTATGTCAAGCGCGTCTTCATCATGGACGATGCACAGGCGCTGATGCCGGTGTACTTGCGCTTTGTCAAAGGCGTGGTCGATTCAGCCGATTTGCCTCTGAATGTGTCACGCGAGTTGCTGCAGGAAAGCCGCGCCGTCAAAGCCATTCGCGAAGGTTGTACCAAGCGCGTGCTGGGCATGATTGAAGACCTGGCCGCCAACGACGCAGACAAGTTTGCGACTTTCCAAACCGAGTTTGGCGCGGTACTGAAAGAAGGCCTGGGCGAAGACTTTGCCAACCGCGACCGTATCGCCAAACTGCTGCGTTTTGCGTCAAGCACGACCGACACCGCAACGGTCAGCTTTGCTGATTACAAAGCCCGCATGAAGGATGGACAGGATGCAATTTACTACATCACTGCCGACACGCTGGCGGCCGCCAAAAGCAGCCCACAACTGGAGATCTTCCGCAAAAAAGGCATTGAGGTATTGCTGATGGCAGACCGTGTGGACGAGTGGGCCCTGAACTACCTGCACGAGTTCGACGGCACGCCGCTGCAGTCGGTGGCCAAGGGTGCGGTTGACCTGGGCAAGCTACAAGACGAAGACGAAAAGAAAGCCGCCGAGCTGGCGCAAACCGAGTTCAAACCAACGCTCGATAAATTGAAGGAAGCCTTGAAAGACAAGGCCAGTGACGTGCGCGCTACCAGCCGTCTGGTCGACTCACCCGCCTGCCTGGTCGTGCAGGACGGCGACATGTCTACCCAGCTTGCCCGAATGTTGAAACAGGCTGGCCAGGCAGTACCAGAGGTCAAGCCGATCCTTGAAGTCAACGCCGAGCATCCACTGGTCAAAAAGCTGGTGGATTCAGCCAACTTTGACGACTTGGCTAACATCATTTTTGACCAGGCTCTGCTGGCCGAAGGTGGCCTGCCCGCTGACCCTGCGGCTTACGTCAAGCGTGTCAATGCGCTGCTAATTTAAGTTTTCGGAGAGTTGTTGGGCCAGAAGTCGCAGGCTGGGGTCGCTGGCTGGGCGACTCTGCGCCTGCCGTTGGCTGCGGCGCGAATAGCCGTGGTTCTGTCACGCAACCACGTCATCAAATCGACACATTGAGGTTCTAAATTTCTGCGGTACCCACCGGAGAAATTTATGGATACTGCAATCCGCATCAATGCTTTGAGTAAAACGTTCAGCAGTGGCCGCAAGGCGCTGCAAGGCGTAAATATCCATATTGCCAGCGGTGAGATGGTCGCGTTGATTGGCGCTTCTGGCTCTGGCAAATCGACGCTGCTGCGTCACGTTGCCGGGCTCATGGCGGGCAACAATGATTCTCAGGGCTCTATTGAAATTCACGGCAGAACCGTTCAGAAAAACGGCAAGATAGCCAACAACATCCGATCGGTGCGCTCTGGGATAGGCTTCGTCTTCCAGCAGTTCAACTTGGTTGGCCGCTTGAGCGTTATTACCAATGTTCTGGCCGGCACGCTGCACAAGGTGCCGATGTGGCGCAGTTTGATTCGCTGGTTTACCGCAGACGAAAAGGCCCGGGGTATTGATGCCTTGCGCCGTGTCGGCATCGCTGAATGCTGGGGCCAGCGCGCTTCCACACTGTCGGGTGGCCAGCAGCAGCGCGCTGCCATCGCGCGCGCCATGGTGCAGGGCGCAAAGGTCATTCTGGCCGACGAGCCCATCGCGTCACTTGACCCTGAATCATCGCGAAAAGTCATGGACATCCTGGCCAAAGTTAATCAGGAAGACAACTGTACGGTGGTGGTGTCCCTCCACCAGGTCAATGTTGCCTTGAAGTATTGCCAACGCGTGATTGCTTTGCATCAGGGCAAGGTGGTTTACGACGGCGCGTCTTCAGGGCTGACACCTGCGTTGCTTCGTGACCTCTACGGCGCTGAAGCAGACGAGATCCTGAATCTTGGGGACCACATTTCCAGTCTGCAAGACAAGGTCAAAACCGTTCCCCATCTTGCGTGGCCTGCACCTCTTGCGCAAGCTGCCTGACCCTTCATCGACAAACCAACTCAAGGAAGCATCATGATTACAAAACTGATAGTCGGGCTTGCGACAGCAGCCCTTGTCGCGTTCGCGCCTGTTCAGGCCCAGGAACCCAAAGAACTGAGCTTCGGTATTATTTCAACCGAGTCGTCCCAAACGCTGAAGTCGGACTGGCAGCCCATTCTGGACGACATGGCCAAAAAGACGGGTATGAAGATCAATGCATTTTTTGCAACTGACTACGCCGGCATCATTGAAGGCATGCGCTTCAACAAGGTTCAGGTAGCCTGGTTTGGCAACAAATCCGCTGCGGAAGCAGTCGATCGTGCCAACGCAGAGGTGTTCGCGCAGATGGTGAATGCAGATGGTACTCAAGGGTACTACTCACATTTTGTCGTTCACAAAGACAGCCCGATCAAGTCGCTCGACGACGTTCTCAAGAACGGTAAAAACCTGTCTTTTGGCAACGGTGATCCCAACTCAACCTCTGGCTTTTTGGTGCCAGGCTACTACGTATTTGCCCAAAACAAGATTGATGCAAAAACCTTTTTCAA
>JANNYZ010000186.1:0-7272 GCA_031410335.1 Polaromonas sp.
CCTGTTTTAGGGTTCCAGACCAATAGATACGTGCGCAAGCAGCTATTAAATAAATAGCACTCGATCTGCTTAAACCCGTTCCAGCACCACCGCAATGCCCTGCCCCACACCAATGCACATGGTGCACAAGGCGTAGCGGCCACCTGTTTTGTGCAGCTGGTTGATGCCAGTGGTGGCCAGGCGTGCGCCTGACGCGCCCAGCGGATGGCCGAGTGCTATCGCGCCGCCGTTGGGGTTGACGCGCGGGTCGTTGTCCTCAAGGCCCAGCAGGCGCAACACGGCTAGGCCTTGGGCGGCGAAGGCTTCGTTGAGTTCAATCACGTCCATCTGCGCCAATGTCAAACCAGTCAGCGACAGCACTTTTTGCGTGGCGGGTGCGGGGCCAATGCCCATGATGCGCGGCGCAACGCCTGCCGTTGCCATGCCGACGATGCGGGCGCGTGGCGTCAGGCCGTTTTTGGCGGCAGTGGCCTCGTCAGCCAGCAGCAGCGCGCAGGCACCGTCGTTGACACCCGAGGCATTGCCTGCCGTCACGCTGCCATCGGGCCGGACTGCGCCTTTGAGTTTGGCCAACGCTTCCATGCTGGTTTCACGTGGGTGCTCGTCTTTGCTGACAACAACTGCGTCGCCTTTCTTTTGCGGAATGGTCACGGGCGTGATCTCCGCATCAAAGTAGCCTGCTTTTTGTGCTGCCACAGCCTTAAGTTGTGAAGCCAGGGCCATCTTGTCCTGGTCTTCGCGGCTGATGTTGTAGTCTTTGGCCACGTTTTCTGCTGTCTCGGGCATCGCATCGACGCCGTACTTTTCTTTCATCAGCTTGTTCACAAAGCGCCAGCCGATGGTGGTGTCGTACATCTGCGCGGCACGGCTGAAAGCGCTTTCGGCCTTGCCCATCACAAACGGTGCGCGGCTCATGCTTTCTACGCCGCCTGCAATCATCATGGTCGCTTCACCCGACTTGATGGCACGTGCAGCCGTACCAATCGCGTCCAGGCCCGAGCCGCACAGGCGGTTGATGGTGGAGCCTGGCAACTCCATCGGCAGCCCGGCAAGAAGCGTGGCCATGTGAGCCACGTTACGGTTGTCTTCACCGGCCTGGTTAACGCAGCCGTAAATCACGTCTGTCACGGCCAGCCAGTCCACGTTCGGGTTGCGGGCCATCAGGGCCTTGAGGGGAATCGCGCCCAGATCGTCAGTGCGCACACTGCTGAGCGCGCCGCCGTAACGGCCAAAGGGGGTGCGGATGGCGTCGCAAATAAAAGCGTGGTTCATTGAACTGTCTCCAAAAATAAAATGTTTATACAGCGATGGCTATGCGGCGATGGGCAGGCCAATGAGCTTTTCAAGCTCGGCATGTTCAAGTCCGTCCACCTTGTCGATCAGCTTGAGGCCCTGCGGCGTGCAGGCCAGTGTGGCCAGCTCTGAATAAATCCGTTTGACGCAGCCAATGCCCGTCAGCGGGTAGCTGCATTGGTCAACCACCTTGCTCACACCCTGCTTGGTGAGCAAGTCCATCATCACCCAGGTTTGCTTGGCACCAATGGCCAGGTCCATCGCACCGCCGTCTGCGGGGATCGAGCCCGTCTCGCCGGTGCTCCAGTTGGCGAGGTCGCCCGTGCTGGACACCTGAAACGCCCCCAGCACACAAATGTCCAGATGCCCGCCACGCATCATGGCAAAGCTGTCGGCATGGTGAAAGTACGCGCCACCCGCCAGCAAGGTCACAGGCTGCTTGCCCGCGTTGATGAGGTCATAGTCTTCGTCTCCTTCAGCAGGCGCGGGGCCCATGCCGAGGATGCCGTTTTCACTGTGCAGCAGCACCTCGCGGCTTGAAGGAATGTGATTGGCGACCAGCGTAGGCATGCCAATGCCGAGATTAACAGTGGCGCCCTCGGGGATGTCTTGGGCCACACGCGCGGCCAGCTGGTCTTTGGTGCGTTTTTGGTAACTTGGGGTTGTAGTCATGACTAGGCTGCCTTTTTCAAACCACCGGCCTGTGTTGCCACCCGGTCAATTTTGACGATGGCATGCACAAAGATGCCGGGTGTCACGATGTGCTCGGGGTTCAGCGCACCCAGCTCCACCACCTCATGCACGGTGGCCACGGTTTTTTTGGCAGCGGTGGCCATGACAGGGCCAAAGTTGCGCGCGGCCTTGCGGTAGGTCAGGTTGCCCCAGCGGTCGCCCTGCTCGGCTTTAATCAAAGCGACATCGCCATGAATCGGCATTTCAAGCACGTAATGCTTGCCGTTGATTTCGCGCGTTTCCTTCAGGCTGCCATCGGCGTTTTTAGCCAGCTCGGTGCCGTAGCCAGTCGGTGAAAAGAAAGCCCCAATGCCTGCGCCAGCAGCACGTATGCGCTCAGCCAGATTGCCCTGCGGCACCAGTTCCAGCTCGAGCTTTCCAGAGCGGTACAGGCTATCGAACACGTAGCTGTCGGCCTGGCGCGGAAAGCTGCAAATGATTTTGCGTACCCTGCCAGCCTTGAGCAGCGCCGCCAGCCCTGCGTCTGCGTTGCCAGCGTTGTTGTTGACCACCGTCAGGTCTTTGGCGCCCTGAGCAATCAGCCCATCGATCAGCTCGTCAGGAATACCCGCCGTGCCAAATCCGCCAATGAATACAGTCGAGCTGTCTTTCACGTCCGCCAGCGCGTCTGCGACTGAGCGGGCAATTTTGTTGATCATGTTTGTCAATCTCCAGCGACACCGACAGACGGCACAACGGTCCATCGGCGCTATTTTTGCTTGTGGCCTGCTTTAAGCCTGCAGAAATAATAGCCCACACGCGCACGCGCGCTGCGGCAGTGACGTGGAAATCAGATTTTCAGGATGCGAGCATCCAGAATCAGGGTTTGCGAAAACCAATCACCAGCACCAGGCCGCCCAGCGCCAATGCGCCCAGGCTTAGCCACTGGGGAATATTGATCGACTCTTTTTCCTGGACTTTTAGCTCAATAGGACCGATCTTGGCCGCTGTGGTGTTTTTGGTGAAGCTAAAGCCACCGGTGAACAAGCCCGCCAGACCGATAACGATCAAAATAATTCCTGTGATTTTTGCTGCATTCATGTGGGGTCTCCTCGCCGGGGTTGGATGTGTACTAGCGCTAGCCGTGTCCCGGACACGTCATCGCTGCTCTGACTTTAGAAGCACATGCCCCGTTTGTCTGTAGGACACCATAACCAGTTTCAGCGCGTGATATTCTTTGCGAATGTTCACGCCTTCCCAAGCCGATGTGCGGCGATTTTTTTGCGCGGTCTATGCCAAGTCACGCTCCAGCCAGCCCATGGAGGCGATTGAAACCCTCGCCAGCCAGTGGCTGGATGAACACCCTGAGTATCATTCTGATTTCGCAGATGCAGATGCCGCGCTTGAAAAGATGTACGACGTGGAAGGCGGCAAAACCAACCCTTTTTTGCACCTGTCGATGCACCTGTCGATCAGTGAGCAATGCTCTATTGACCAGCCGCGCGGCGTACGGCAGGCGGTTGAGCTGTTAACCGCCAAACGCGATTCACTGCATGACGCGCACCATGAAGCGATGGACTGCCTGGGGCAGATGGTGTGGGAAAGTCAGCGTGCAGGTCGCCCGCCCGACGGTGCGGCTTACATTGACTGCGTGCAGCGTCGGGCAACGAAGGATTGATTCGGCACGGACGTAAAAAAAACCGCTTAAACAGCGGTTTTTTACAAGGCGTGTACCGTGATCAGCGAAACCGGCTCTGCGGCACAGTTTTTAATTCGCCGTCAAGAGACGACAAATAATTTGCCAGCACTTTGAGTTCAGCATTGGTGTATTGCTTGGCCATACCTGCCATGATGGCGTTACCACGGCCGACCTTGGCGTTGTTTTCGACTTTGTAGGACTTCAGTGCAACCAGCAGATAGTCTGCATGCTGTCCTGCCAACTTGGGGTACGACGGATCAATCGGCTTGCTGAAGTTGGCACCATGGCAAGACGAGCAATTGGCCTTGGCCAGCAATGCCTGTACTTTTTCATTGGGCTCTTTGGATGGCTTGTCGGCCAAAGGGGCAGCGCCTGTCACCACGCCGCTGGCGCTGTAATAAGCAGCCAGGTCAGCCATGTCCTGGTCAGAAAGGGTTTCAGCAATGCCGCGCATGCTGGGGTGCTTGCGTTCGCCTTTTTTGTAGGCATTGAGCGCCGAGACAATGTACTTGGCACCCTGACCAGAGATCATGGGCACTTTGTAAACTTCCGGAAAGCTTGCCTGGTAGCCCTTGATGCCGTGGCAGCCAATGCACATGGCGTTTTTGGACTCGCCTGCCTTGGCATCGCCTTTGATGTCTTGGGCCAGGGCAGAAACCGTCACGAATGAGACAGCCAAAGCAGAAATCTTGATTAACAGCTTATTCATTTTGCGCGCACAATTAGAAGAGAATTCGGGTGGGGAAGTTTTGTACAAGGTCAACTTTCGATTATATCTGGGCAACGTGGGCAAGGCCGCTGCCTCAGGCAAACACCAGAAAATCTGTCCCAATCAGTTGTAACCGTCCTAAGAATTGAACGCTATCCATGAAATTTCAAGGCTCTAAAAACTACGTTGCCACGCAAGACCTGATGCTCGCCGTCAACGCCGCTGCCACCCTCAAAAAGCCGCTGTTGGTCAAGGGCGAGCCCGGCACCGGCAAGACCATGCTGGCCGAAGAAGTGGCCGAGGCCATGGGCATGCCGCTGCTGCAGTGGCATATCAAGTCCACCACCAAGGCGCAGCAGGGCCTGTATGAGTACGACGCCGTGTCGCGACTGAGGGACTCGCAGCTGTCAACGATTGAGGGCGGCGAGAAGGTCAAGAATATTCATAACTACATCATCAAAGGCGTATTGTGGCAAGCCTTCACGTCGGAGACGCCGGTTGCGCTGTTGATCGATGAAATCGACAAGGCTGACATTGAGTTCCCGAATGACCTTCTGCGCGAAATCGACCGCATGGAGTTTTATGTGTACGAAACGCGGGAACTCATCAAGGCCAAACACCGGCCACTGGTGTTCATCACCTCAAACAATGAAAAAGAACTGCCAGATGCATTTTTGCGGCGCTGCTTTTTTCACTACATCAAGTTCCCGGATGCGGACACGATGCGACAAATTGTGGACGTGCATTTTCCGGGCCTGAAAAAAGAACTGCTGGCAGCGGCCATGAAAACCTTTTACGACGTGCGCAACTTGCCCGGCCTGAAGAAAAAACCGTCGACCAGCGAGCTGCTCGACTGGCTCAAACTGCTGGTCGCGGAAGACATTCCACTCGAAGCGCTGCAAAGCAAGGACGACAAGGTGGCTGTGCCGCCGCTGGTAGGGGCCCTGCTCAAGAACGAACAGGACGTGACACTGTTTGAAAAGCTGGTGTTTATGCAGCGCAACAACCGATAAGAACCAAAAGAAAATCATGACTCAAAAATCCATGCTTGCTGAAGGCCTGACCGACGCCATTGGCTTTATTGGCGGCGCGCTGCTGGGGTTTTGGCTGGGCAAGCTGCTCGGCTTGAATATTTTCGATCCCGGCTACAGCAACGCCAGTTTGATCGCCATTGGCCTGGCTGGGCTGGGTGGCGGCTTTGGTGTGCAAACGGCGCGCCGGGTGCGAGCCACCCATCTGGCAAAAAAAGCAAAAGAAGCCGAAGAAGACTGACCATGGCGTTTGTTGAACCTGTCACTTTGCAGGAACGCAACATACGCTTGCTGCCTCTCAGCCTTGCACATGAGCAAGGCCTTCGGGCGGCGGCCAGCGACGGGCAACTTTGGAGGCTGCGCGTGACGTCGGTGCCGGAACCGCATGAAGTACAGGCCTATATTGAAACCGCACTTCAAACAGACAACCGTTTTGCCTTTGCAGTGACAGATGCCACAAGCGGCGAAGTGTTGGGCTCGAGCAGTTATCACGATATTTTGCCAGCCGTCAAGCGGGTCGAGATTGGCTACACGTGGTACGCAGCACGCTGCCAGCGTACCCACGTCAACAGCACCTGCAAGTTGCTGCTGATGACGCATGCCTTTGAAACGCTGGGCTGTAAAGTGGTGGGCTGGCGGACAGACAATTTCAACTTTGCCTCGCAACAGGCCATTGAGCGCCTGGGCGCGCAAAAAGACGGCGTGATCAGAGGCCACGCGATGCGCCGCGACGGCACCATCCGTGACACCGTGATGTACAGCATGCGCGCCGGGGAATGGCCTGAGGCCAAGGCGCAACTGCTTTACCAGCTGGACAAACCACGCAACTGACATCTGATGGACATTTCGCCATGCTGATTGATTTTTTCTACACCCTGCGTTCGGCCAAGCTGCCGGTATCTGTCAAGGAATACCTGATGCTGATGGAGGCCTTGCAGGCGGGCGTGGTGGGGCCGAAAAGCGGTGCGCTTGCTGGTGAGGACGAAAACAGTGAAACCGGCGCAAGCGCCTGGAAGATCGACGACTTTTACTATCTGAGCCGGACTATCCTCGTCAAAGACGAAAAACACTACGACAAATTTGACCGCGCCTTTGCCGCCTACTTCAAGGGCGTGGAGATGCTGGCTGACTTCACCAAAGACATTCCACTGGAATGGCTTCGTAAAAATCTGGAACTGGAACTGAGCCCCGAGGACAAGGCCAAGATTGAAAAAATGGGCTGGGACGAGCTCATGGAAACGCTCAAAAAACGTTTTGAAGAGCAAAAAGAGCGTCATGAAGGTGGCAGCAAAATGATTGGCACCGGCGGCACATCGCCGTTTGGGGCGAATGGCTACAACCCCCAGGGCATACGCATTGGCCAGGAAAAAAGCCGCAACAAAAGCGCCGTCAAAGTGTGGGACCAGCGCGCTTATAAAGACTACGACGACACGCAGGAGCTGGGCACGCGCAACATCAAGGTGGCACTGCGCCGCCTGCGCAAATTTGCGCGGCTGGGCAATGTGGAAGAACTGGACTTGCCAGACACGATTCATTCCACCGCTGCCAATGCGGGCTGGCTGGACATCAAGATGATCCCCGAGCGGCACAACAATGTGAAGGTGCTGCTGCTGATGGACGTGGGCGGCACGATGGATGAGCACATTGGCCGGGTGGAAGAAATGTTTTCAGCGGTCAAGTCAGAATTCAAACACCTGGAGTTTTATTACTTTCACAACTGCGTGTACGACTTCATGTGGAAGAACAACCGCCGCCGCTTCAGTGAAAAGTTTGCCACCTGGGACATCATTCGCAAGTACAACAAAGACTACAAACTGATCTTTGTCGGCGACGCGACCATGAGCCCGTATGAGATTTTGCAACCCGGC
>JANNYZ010000187.1:0-13352 GCA_031410335.1 Polaromonas sp.
GAGCACCACCTTTGACAATGGGGGCGGCGCAGGCCGAGCCTTTGCCAAGCGCGGCTATGAGCTGGGTATCAGGCTGCCCATTTTTGACTGGGGCAATGCCAGACGCGACACCCTGAATGCCCGGTCGCTGGCGGCCGCCAATCGCTACGAGGGCACGGTACGCAGCGCCACATCGCAACTGCGTGAAAGCTATTCAGCCTATCGCACAGCCTACGACGTCGCCCGTCACTACCGCGATGAAGTCGTGCCGCTGCGCAAAACCATGGCTGAAGAAAACGTGCTGCGCTACAACGGCATGCTGATTGGCGTGTTTGAACTGCTGGCCGACACACGAGACCAGATCAGCAGCGTCGTGACAGCCATCAACGCTTACCAGCAGTTCTGGCTTGCCGATGCAGCGCTTAGCGCATCCATGATGGGCAAGCCCACCAACATGGTGATGGCCGCTCCTGCCTCTGCGGCAAGCGCCGAGAAGCCTCACTAAACCGTATCCAACAAAGATTCACCATGAACAACCGACGAAACTTTTTAGCTGGCGCAGGTGTGATCACCGCGGCCGTCAGCGCAGCCGCCGTGAGCCGTGTCGCCATGGCCGCATTGCCCGAGCCCGTGATGCAAACCAAGCCCGACACCATGGCCCCACTCATTCCAAACACCGGTCGCCCCTATAACCCGGTCGTCACCTTAAACGGCTGGACACTGCCGTGGCGCATGAACAATGGGGTGAAAGAATTCCACCTGGTAGCCGAGCCCGTGGTGCGTGAGCTGGCACCCGGCTTCAAGGGGCACTTATGGGGCTACAACGGCCAGTCACCTGGCCCCACGATAGAGGTTGTGGAAGGCGATCGCGTTCGGATATTTGTGACCAACAAACTCCCCGAGCACACCAGCGTGCACTGGCACGGTCAGCGCCTGCCCAACGGCATGGACGGCGTTGCAGGTTTGAACCAAAAGGCGATTCCGGTTGGGAAAACTTTTGTCTACGAATTCGTTGCACGTCGCCCCGGCACCTTCATGTACCACCCGCACGCCGATGAGATGACGCAAATGGCCATGGGCATGATGGGTTTCTGGATCACGCACCCTAAAGCCAAGCATCCGCTGATTGATGAAGTAGACCGCGACTTTGTGTTCCTGCTCAACGCGTACGACATTCACCCCGGTGCCTACACACCCAAAATCATGACCATGCTGGACTTCAACATCTGGAGCTGGAACAGCCGCGTCTTTCCGGGCATTGACCCACTGGTGGTGCGTAAAAATGACAAGGTGCGGATTCGCTTTGGCAACCTGACAATGACGAACCACCCAATTCACATTCACGGTCATGAATTTACCGTGACAGGTACCGACGGCGGACCAACACCCAAAACCGGACGCTGGCCCGAAGTCACCACTGACGTAGCCGTCGGTCAAATGCGGCAAATCGAATTTGTGGCCGATGAAGAAGGCGACTGGGCTTTTCATTGCCACAAGAGCCACCACACCATGAATGCGATGGGTCACGACGTGCCAACGCTCATCGGTGTTGACCACCGCGACATCGTCAAAAAAATCACCAATGTCATCCCCGACTACATGGTGATGGGCGAGCGCGGTATGGCCGACATGGCTGAGATGGACATGCCGCTTCCCGACAACACTGCAAAGATGATGACAGGAGAAGGCCCGTTTGGCAGCGTCGAGATGGGCGGCATGTTCAGCATGCTCAAGGTACGCAAAGACCAAAAGCCTGGCGACTACAAAGACCCGGGTTGGTACAAACACCCGCCAGGAACTGTTGCCTACGAATGGACAGGCGCACTGCCCAACCCCGCGCGTTTTGCATCTGAAGGAGGACAGTCGATGAAAGCGCAAAACATGCCAGCCAAAGAAGTAGAAGTGCAAATCAGGAAGCCCGTGATGGGCGGCAAAGATGCACACAGTGGCATGAAGCATTGATTATTTTTACTCTCAACCCCATAGGACACTCAGTATGAAGACATCATTTACTCTCAAATTAATAGCTGCTTGCGCATGTATCTATTGGTCTACAGCCTCTTTTTCTCATGAAAATACGCCTCACAAGGCGAAAACCAGCGCCGTGGTCAAAGAACAAAAAGACTGGGGCATTGCCGGCGACGCCAAGTCCGTCAAGCGAACGATCACTCTCACCATGAGCGACAACATGCGGTTTACACCGGACAACCTGACCATCAAGCAGGGCGAGACGATTCGCTTTGTGGTCAAAAACCAAGGCAAGCAGTTGCACGAAATGGTGATTGGCACCAAGAAGGAACTCGATGCACATGCCGCTCTGATGGTGAAGTTCCCCAACATGGAGCATGACGAGCCCTACATGGCGCACGTAGCGGCGGGCAAGTCACAAAACCTGATCTGGACATTCAACCGGGCTGGAACATTTGACTTTGCCTGCCTGATCGCGGGTCACTACCAAGCCGGCATGGTCGGAAAAATTACCGTTATGGCAGGAAAGTAAGCACAACCTAATTGTTCTATTGCCCTATCAACTCGCACCAAGGCGCATGAATATGCATACATCCACCCTACCCGCAAGCCGCCGCAGGTTTGCGCAAACATCGTTAAGCCTTCTTGCCATCAGTGCGTTAGGCTACCCGCACATTGGCGTGGCAGCCGTACAGTCACAGACCGTCACAGTCTGGAAAACTCCCACCTGCGGCTGCTGTAAAGACTGGGTTATCCACTTACGTAAAGAAGGGTTTAGCGTTGTAACCAACGACGTGAACGACACCGCACCTGTCCGCCAAAAACTCGGGCTGCCTGCGAAATTTGGCTCTTGCCACACTGCGCAAGTAGGTGGTTATGTGCTTGAGGGTCACGTACCTGCGCAAGAAGTCAAGCGACTGCTGCGTGAAAAGCCTGCGGCCATCGGGCTGGCAGTGCCGGGGATGCCAGTCGGCTCGCCTGGTATGGAAATGAAAGGCGAGATGCTGGGCGTGCGTGACGCGTTTAACGTTCTGCTTGTCACCACAGACGGTAACTCGCGCGTTTATGAGTCATACACCGCAAAAGCAGCAACCAAGCCTAGCGGTAAGTCTTGAAAAACCGTTGTTCCAACCCAACCTCTTCAACTCAACCCAGAAAGTATCCTCATGAAAAATGTTAAAAGTTTTATCCTGATTTCCGCCCTGTTTTTGGGCGCATCTCCGACATTTGCCGCCTCGCATGCGGGCGCACCGATGGCAAAAGACGATGCCAAAAAAGCCATGCCAATGGCTGCATCAGCAGACATGTCCGACGGCGAAGTGCGCAAGGTCGACAAAGAAAACAAAAAAATTACGCTCAAACATGGTGTGATCAAGAACCTGGATATGCCCGGCATGACCATGGTGTTCGGCATTAAAGATGCAGCCATGCTGGACAATCTCAAAGCGGGTGACAAGGTCAAGTTCAAAGCCGAGCAAGCTGGCAGCGCCATCGTTGTGACCGAAATTCAACCCGCCAAGTAATTTAGACCTTACTAGCCCTCAGCCTTAGCGCATTGAAAATAACCGACGCTGAACTCAGGCTCATGGCCAGCGCGGCAATCATCGGTGACAGCAGCCATCCGGTTAGCGGGTACAACACGCCCGCTGCAATGGGTATACCCAAGGCGTTGTAAACAAAGGCGAACGCCAGGTTTTGTTTCATGTTGGCAACCGTGGCGTTTGATAAGCCAAGCGCAATTGAAATACCGCGCAGATCACCTTTAACCAGCGTGACTTGTGCGCTGTTCATCGCAACGTCAGTGCCCGTGCCCATGGCAATGCCCACATCTGCTTTGGCTAGAGCAGGCGCGTCGTTGATGCCGTCACCCGCCATCGCCACCACGTGGCCTTCAGATTGAAGTTTTGCGATCAAGGTCAGTTTGTCACCGGGTTTGACTTCACCATACACTTCGTCAATCCCCAAGCGTTTGCCAACGGCCTTCGCTGTGGTCAGGCCATCACCTGTGGCCATGACGATGCGCAGGCCAGCGGCTTTCAGCGTTGCCAGCGCTTCAGGCGTGCTTTGCTTGACCGGGTCAGATACCGCCAGCAGACCTGCCAGCGTGCCGTCAACGGCCAGGTACATCACGCTTGCCCCTTCGCCGCGCAAGGCTTCGGCCTGCGTCAGTATGGCATCCACAGGCACGCCTGTTTGCTGCATCAGGGTTGTGTTGCCCAACGCCAGTTGTTTGCCACCCACCTGGCCCTTCACACCGATGCCCGAGCCAGAGTCGAAGTTTTCGGGTTTGTCCAACACCATGTTTTTCTCCCGGGCGGCGCGCACGATGGTTTCAGCCAGCGGGTGTTCGCTGCCCTGGTCCAGGCTGGCGGCCAGGCGCAGCACTTCGTCAACCTCAAAAGCAGTCGCCGCAATCGCTCGGTCAAACGCAGGGCGTCCCTCTGTCAATGTCCCGGTCTTATCGATGACAAGCGTGTCTACCTTGCGAAGGTTTTCAATCGCTGCCGCATCACGAAACAACACGCCCTGCGTCGCCCCCCGGCCCGTCGCCACCATGATGGACATCGGCGTGGCCAGACCCAGAGCGCACGGGCAGGCAATGATCAGCACCGACACTGCATTGATCAAACCAAAGACCCAACTCGGCTGCGGCCCGAAAAGCCCCCAGGCAAAAAACGTCAACACAGCCGCCGCCACAACCCCATACACAAAATAGCCTGCCACCACATCAGCCATACGCTGCATGGGTGCTTTGGAGCGCTGCGCCTGCGCGACCATTTGCACGATTTGCGACAGCATCGTGGCGCTGCCCACGTGGTCCGCGCGCATCACCAAAGCGCCGCTGGTATTGAGCGTCGCGCCAATCAATTTGTCACCCTCCCGCTTGCTGACGGGCAGCGGCTCACCGGTCAGCATCGACTCATCCAGCGCGCTACTGCCTTCGGTGACCACACCATCGACGGGCACTTTTTCACCCGGCCGCACGCGCAGCATGTCGCCAACATGCACGTTGCTCAAGGGGACGTCTTCTTCTTTGCCATCAGTGCCTATGCGTCTGGCGGTCTTGGGCGACAACCCCAGCAAAGACTTGATGGCGGCTGAGGTTTGCGAGCGGGCTTTCAGCTCAAGCAACTGCCCGAGCAGCGTTAATGAAATGATCACCACCGCAGCCTCAAAATAAACCGCCACGCGCCCCATCGAAATGAAAGACTCTGGAAACACCTGCGGAAACAGCAGCGCCACCACGCTGTAAACAGACGCCGCGCCCGTACCCAGGCTGATCAACGTCCACATGTTGGGGCTGCGGTTGACCGCCGACTGCCAGCCGCGCTTGAAAAACGGTGCCCCCGCCCAAAGCACCACTGGCACTGACAAAACAAATTCCACCCAGCTCTGGGTGGCCATGCTGAACAAATTGAGCTTGTGCCCCACCATCGCCAACGTAGCGACCACCACGGTGAGTGGTAGCGTCCACCAAAAGCGGTGTTGAAAGTCAATCAGCTCTTTGTTCTCGCCTTCTTCCAGTTCAGGTATCAAAGGTTCCAGTGTCATGCCGCAAATGGGGCAATTACCGGGTTGGTTCTGCCGAATTTCAGGGTGCATCGGGCAGGTGTAAATCGTGCCCTTCTGGCCTGGCTGCTGCGCAGCCATCCCAGGTGCCGCTACGGCTATTTTCTGAACTTCAGCCGGCTTAGTCGCTGTGTATTGACCCGGGTTGGCATTGAACTTGATCTTGCAACCAGCACTGCAAAAATAGTACCGTTTACCACCATGCTCCTGATGGTGCTCGGACTGCTCGGTCACCATCATCCCGCACACCGGGTCTTTCAACGGCTGCGATGCAACGGTTGCGCCAGTCAATGACTGCTTATCCACAGCATCCGCCCGATTTTTTGGCACCCGGTGCTGCTGGGGTTGCCATGCCGGTCACGGCTTTTGCTGGATAACCCGCAGCCGTCAGTGCAAGCACCAAGGGGCCTGCGCCTTGCGGAAGCTCGCCGTTGACGGTGACGTGGCCCGCTTGCAGGTCTACATCAACTGTGCTGACGCCGGCGAGTGGCTGTAGCGCAGCAGTCACGCTTTTCACGCAGCCGCCGCAGCTCATGCCTTGGACTTCGAGATGGATGGTGCTCATGGTGATTCCTTGTCTATCGGTTGTGTGTGAATTGATCTGCCGTCTTAGCTGTCGCGGTCCAGCAGCGTTTTTCGTTTTTCATACTCCTCAGCGCTAATTTCACCGCTGGCCAAGCGCCAGCGCAACGCTTCGTGAGGCGTCTCGCGCGGTTTGCCTCGGCGCGTTGAATTGCTGCCCCCTCCCCAAAAGAGCAGTGAGATCACCAAACCTACCCAAAACACCCACCAGATCGCATGCATACCCATCATGTTTTCGTAGTACATATTGACCCCTTTCGTTGTCGCTGTTTGGATTGTTAAGCCTTGATCAACATCACCAACAGGTCACGTTGCGTCATGCCAGCACACGGAAATTAACCATCATCCCGGCGTCTTCGTGTTCCAGGTTGTGGCAATGAAACAGATAGGTTTGGTTGCCGGGAAAATCGTGGGCAAAGTCGACGGCAATACGCACCGTTTCACCCGGCCAGACCAAAAGGGTGTCCTTCCAGCCGAGGTCGCTCACCGTGCGACCTTTGCCGAAGCGCGCCGTGGCAGTGACCTGCGGCGGGCTGCCAACACGCTCCAGCACCTGAAACGCAAAGCCGTGGATATGCATGGGGTGCGGCATGCCGATTACCGGGTTGCTGATCGCCCAGATTTCCACTGTGCCGCGTTTCACATCAAATGCAATCTCGTCCATTTTGAAGATGCGTCCGTTGATCAGAAAGCGCATTTGCCCCATCGAGAGTTCGATCTTGCGTTCAGCAGCACCTGCGCTGGCAATCGGCTTGACCTGGGACAACGTGGTCGGCAACTTGGCGACGACTCGTTCACCGTTGGCGACAGACAGCTTCAACACATTGAACTCGTGGCCGAGCGGTAGCCGCGACGAGCTCATGCCCGCCATCATCTGCCCTGCACCCGTGTTGCCCATGTTGCCCATGTTGCCCATGCCCGACATGCCACCAGCAGACCCTTCGTTCTCCATGGCATCAAAAGCCAGACTCTTGAGGAAGATGGACTCTCCAGGCTGCGCCTGCCCCGCGTCAATCAACACATCGAGGCGCTCGCCGGGTGCGAAAAATGCCTCAGTGACCGTTTCAGGCCGCTCAATCAAACCGCCATCCGTACCAATCACGGTGAAATTAAGCGGCGTATTGCCCTTGACGAATGCGAGCCGGTAGATGCGCGCGTTAGAGCCATTGAGCAGCCGCAGGCGATAAGTGCGGGGCGTGACGGTTTGCACTGCGTTAGCCGTCAGGTTGGCCAGTACGATGTCGCCTAACCAGCCCATCATGGCCTCATGCATTTCCGGCTTGTAGACCAGCTTGCCCTGCGCATCAAACTGTTTGTCCTGGATCACCAGCGGCAAGTCGGTAACGCCCAGCTGCAGATCAAGCGCCTGGTTGATGTTGCGCTGATCGTCGTCATCCACCAGAAAGAAGCTTGCCAGCCCGTTGTAGGCCTGTTTGGCGGTCAGGCTGTGCGCGTGCGTGTGATGCCAGTACGTACCGCCCCGGTTGCGCACCGTGAAGTCGTAGTCATATTTCGCACCCGGCGCTATGGTGCTGGCCGGGTGACCATCCATGGCAGCGGGCGTGTGCAGGCCATGCCAGTGGATGATGGTGGCCTCTTTGAGTTCATTGTGAAGACTGGCCGTAAAACGCGTGCCGCTTTCCATGCGCAGAATCGGGTTTTGGTAAGCCTTGTCAGCCTGCTCAGTTTGGTACAGCAAGAAGGGTGACTCGCCCGCTGGCATGAAGGCAAAGCTTGCCGCAGTAGCGCGGATTTTTAAAGGCCCGGTAACGTCGAGTACCCCAAACGGCCCGCTACCCACAGGAATGAATAGTTTTTGCTTGAAATTTTCAAGCGCTACCGGATCAAAAGGGTAGTGACGAAACGGCCCGCCCACCACCGGGCTGGAGCGCGGCGATCCGTAATACATCCACGCAGCGCCCCCGGCAGCAGCTACAGCGGCCACACCGGCGAACTGAAAAAGCTGTCTTCTTTGCAACATGACGCAACCCTTACCGCGCCGGCGCAACAGCCATGCGGTCCATCATCATTCTCATCATGGTCTGCATCATCGTCATGCGTTTTTCCATCATGGCGTGGTGCGCGCTCATGTCAGCTGACATGCCGCCCATGCCTTGCATGCCAGCCATACCAGGCCTGGCCATGCCCTCCATCATCTTCATGCCATCCTGCATGGATTTCATGTGTTCGGCCATCAGCGCGTTGCGCTCTTCCGGGGTTTTGGCGGCCATCATTTTTTCGTGCATGGCCTGCATGGCTTTTGTCTGCGTGTCGAGATGCGCCAAGTGATCAGGCGGAGCCGCAACGGGCTTGGCGGTCATCGCCATTGACGTTGGCACACGTGGGGCGGTATTGCAGGCTATCAAGGTGCTTGCGACGCTGATCACAAGTGCCAGAGGGATCAATCGGAAAGTGGTCATGAAAGGCTCCCAAAGAGTGAACAAATAAAAGAACAAAAGATTGCGTACACAGTGGTGCCGCGTCAATCAGTCCCGCCCTCTTTAGTACAGGGTCGAGCGGAACATGACTTCATGTAGATAAATTGGTGCACGGCTCAGTCCATGCGCACGAGCGGTAGTCAGCCCGCTAAAGGGCAAGTCTGGCGTAGCGGACCCTGAGTGGCAGCAGGGAGGCGTGCTGGGTGGCGTTCGGCTGCTTGTACTGCAGACGGATGGGTTCAGCCAAAGACCACAAAACAGCAACGATGATCGGCAATCCAGGGTCAATCTGGCCTGTTGGATACTTCTTGGGCAAAGATCTTGAGCTGTCGTCGCAAACTTTCAAGCAAGGCTGCTTTGACGTGTGCGCATCATCTGCTTGATATGAACTTGCTTCGATTTGCGAATGCAAAGAGAAGCTAATGTGCTTCACAACATGTTGTCCGAGCTGCGCTGCTGTTTTCGCATGTGTTGCCGCGCCAGTAGCTTCAAGCAGGCAGGCGTTGGCTACCCCTGAAATAAGCCCAAACGACCATATCAGCAGCATGGCAAATGCACTGGAACGGTTGATGCGGGTATTGAAACAATTTGTCATGTTCGTGTGAATCACAAGGCTTCACTTTATTGGAACCCGGCTACAACGTGTTGATGCAGATCAAACAATGACAAATGGGAGAAACCGTCAGACGCGTGCGTAAAGCTTTATGGTTCGCCTTATTTTTTCATCTGCATGCCTGGCTCGCCCATCTTCATGCCGGGCTCGACACGCTTAGCCAGAAACTTGTCAAAAACAGCAATCTCTTTTTTCTGGGCAGAAATGATGTTTTTAGCCATTACGCGCATTTGAGGGTCTTTACCGTTTTGCAGTTCTGCTTGAGCCATGGTGATCGCTGATTGGTGATGGACGCGCATCATCATGGCGAAGTCCACATCGGTATTGCCGCTCGACTTCATGGCAGACATTTTGTCGTGCATGTCCATCATCATGGGCTTCATGTCCATGCCCTGTTTCATTTCGGGTTTCATGTCCATGCTCGTTTTCGGCATCGGCTTGACGATGTCAGCAGGCATGGGCTTCACAGGGTCAGTGGGCGTCGGGTTGGCTGGCTGAGCGTTCACCGCAGGCAATATCATTGCGAAAGCGGCGGTCATCAGTGCGATGCGGGATGTTCTGAAAAAGGAGTGGATGGTCATGGTGAAGGGTCCTTGCTGAATGTCAAAGTTAGATGGTTACTACGAGAATGTCCAATTTGCGCTCTTTCAGGTTTGCCCAGTGTCAGGGAACAACCCATTCACCTGCGGGACATATTGAACTTTTTGTATAGCGCCGTATCATTGGTACATGCCGAGCTTGAAACGTTGTATTCTGATAGCCCTGATGTTGGTCCTTCTGCCCTTGCGCGGTTGGGCGGGCAACGTTATGGCGGTAGATATGGCGGCACAGCAAGTGATGATGGCCCAGTCGCAAACCACAGATGTTGTGCAGATGCCGGCCGATTGCGCCATGACGATGCAGGAACCAGCTCAAGCCGTCAAACAAGCCGGCACAGGTAGTTCCCATTGCCATAGCTGCGACACCTGTGAGTTATGTCTTGCTTTGGCGACAGCGAGTCAAACCAATTGGCCTGCGAGCAACGCCAGCAAACACAACGCAGCACTGCAAACGGGCATTGCATTCAGAAGCGCTGAAAGCGCATCAAGCTTCAAACCACCCATTTCCTGACTCCAAAGCCCAAAGTGCGTCTGCTGCAGGCTGGCGGATGCTTTGAAAAGGTTAGCCGCACTGGCTGACTGACTTTAGGAGAGCAAAATGTGTCCTTTTTTTCACGTGCGGGTGTCCGCTTGGTTGCTACCAACGCTTGTTTTAACGCTGACTGGCACCGTGTCCGCCCAGGGGCTAGACTTTGATGCGGCCTTGCGTGCGGCGGCTCAGCGAGCGCCCATCTTGCAGGCGCGCGCAGCCAGTGTGCAAGCGTCTAAAGCGCTACAAACCAGCTCGGCCGAACTGCCTGACCCCAAGGTTTCTGTCGGTATCGACAGCCTGCCCATTAACGGGCCCGACCGCGGTAGCTTCACGCGTGACAACTTTACGCAGCGGCAAATTGGCTGGACACAAGACATGCCCAACAAAGCCAAGCGCTCAGCGCGATCCGATGCAGCACTCGCCCGGACCGAGCGCGACGAGGTCCTCCTGCAAATGGAGCAGCTTTTTGTACGGCGCGAGGCAGGGCTGGCCTGGCTGTCGGCGTATTTTGCTGACAAGCGCCTGCAACTTTTTGAGCGATTGATAGCGCAACAAAGCCTGCTGCAAGACACGGCCAACGCTCAACTGGCAGCAGGAAAAATAGCACCTGCAGACGTTACCGCTATCAAACTTGAAGTGCTGGCTCTTGGCGACAGGCGCGATGAGCTGGAGCGCGACAAGCACCTTGCCCACGCCATGCTACGCCGCTGGACGGGCGAAGCCGTGGCTACCCGGCTGTTGGGGGATGCCCCTCGCTTAACCGTTGATCGTGCTTACCTTCAGGCCAATATTGAACGCAGCCCCGAAATTGCCGCCTTGATACCCGCGCGCACCATGGCCGACGCCGATCTTCGCGAGGCAGAAGCCGCAAAAAGCGGTGACTGGAGCTGGAGCCTTCGCTACGGAAAACGTGGGCCAGCTTATAGCGATTTTGTGTCTGCACAACTGACGTTTGATTTGCCGCTGTCTATCGACAAACGCCAGCAACCGCAGGTTGAGGCCAAGCAAAAAGAGCTGATCCGAATTGAGGCAGAACGTGATGAAGCCATCAGGCGGCAAAGGCAAGACCTGGAAACGCAGCTAGGTGAACTCGACGAGCTGAGCAGCAAGCTCGATCGCCTGACGCAGCAAACGCTGGGCCTGTCAGCACAGAAGACCGCCCTGACATTGGCCGCCTATGAAAGCGGCCGGGACAAATTAGCCTCCGTGATTGAAGCACGCAAGCAACAAACCGAAACCGATCTGCGCGCGCTGGAGTTACAGGGCCGGCAACTCGCGCTTCAATGGCGCTTGAATACGATCATTCCAGAACAAGCACGCTAAAAACACCGTAAGAAGCATCATGAAAACAAAACCAATCCTTCTAGTACTGGCAGCATCGGCAGTCATAGTGGTCATGGGCGGTGCTGGCTATGCGCTGTACATAATGGGCACACGCCATGCCGAGCCAGCGGCAGCAGGATCAGCCACAGCATCCACATCACCAGCGGCTGACATGAACAGCATTGCCGCAGGCGAGCAAGCCACGCGCCGCCACATCAAAGACGGCATCAAAGCCGGTGATACCGACCCCATGAATGGCGAGAAGGTGCTGTACTACCACGACCCCATGGTGCCCGGAAAACGCTTTGACTCGCCTTCCAAATCGCCCTTTATGGACATGATGCTGGTGCCTGTTTATGCAGCTGCATCAGGCACTGACGGCAGCAATGTCACGGTCAGCCCGCGTGTGCAGCAAAACCTGGGCTTGCGCACGGCAGAAGTGGTTCAAGGCACGCTAAGTCCCCAATTACAGGCGCAAGGCAACATCACATTCAATGAACGCGACCAAGCCGTCATTCAGGCGCGGGCTTCTGGTTTTATCGAAAAGCTTTACGTCCGTGCCACGCTGGACGCGGTGCGCGCTGGGCAGCCGTTTGCTGACCTGTATGTACCCGAGTGGGTAGCGGCTCAGCAGGAGTTTTTAGCCATAAAAAAAACAGCCAGCAACGACGCACCACTGATTGCCGCAGCACGTCAGCGCATGTTGCTGGTAGGCATGACACAAACGCAGATCGACCGGGTCGAATCAAGTGGCACTGCGCAGGCGCGCGTCACCATCAACGTGCCATCAAGCGGCGTCGTGGCAGAGCTGGTAGCGCGCGAAGGCATGACAGTCACCCCCGGCATGACGCTGGCACGTATCAACGGTCTTTCCACGGTATGGGCGCTGGCTGAAGTGCCTGAGAGCCAGATTGCCTTGATTCGTACCGGTGCCAAAGCAGAGGCACGCAGCCCCGGGGCGCCAGGCACTGTGTTTACCGGAACGGTACAGGCCATATTGCCTGAAGTAACGCTAGGTACCCGTACAGTGAAAGCACGCGTGCAGCTGGCCAACCCCGGCAACGCACTGGTTCCCGGCATGCTGGTCACGATGCAGTTCATGGACAAGCGAAGTACGCCCGCGCTGCTGGTACCCACCGAAGCCGTCATCGCCACGGGCCAGCGCAATGTGGTGATGCTGGCCGAAGACGGTGGACGTTACCGCCCTGTCAATGTTGAAACTGGCATCGAATCCGGCGGCCAGACTGAAATCAAAAAAGGGCTCACAGCGGGTCAGCGTGTGGTCGTATCGTCGCAATTTCTAATTGACTCGGAAGCCAGCCTGAAAGGCGTGGAAGCCAGACTGAACAATGAAGCCCCAGCCAAGCCTGTGGCGTACCAAGGCAATGGCCGCGTAGACGCGATCGACAAGGACGGGGTGACGCTGTCGCACGGGCCCGTACCCACCCTGGGTTGGGGCAGCATGACGATGGCATTTCAACCGCCCACTTCAGGCCTGCCGCGCAATGTAGCCATCGGCGACAACGTGCAATTTGACTTTGTCTTGCGCAAAGGTGGCGAGCCCACGTTAACTGACATCCGGCCAATAAGCCCAGCACCTACGCCATCAAAAGCAACCGCCACAACCGGAGCCTCACGGTGATCGCCGCGCTGATTCGTTGGTCTATCGTCAACCGTTTTCTGGTGCTGCTGGCTAGCGCAATGATCGCGGCCTGGGGTGTTTGGTCAGTGCAAAAGACACCGCTGGA